>JBJEHP010000073.1:0-12180 GCA_051876145.1 Coriobacteriales bacterium
TGAATTAGAAGGTAATATCTATCAGGTTATTGAATTCCAACATGTGAAGCCTGGCAAAGGCGGTGCATTCATCCGTACCAAGCTCAAGGACATCACCACCGGTCGCGTTGTCGAGTACACGTTCCGTCCCAACGACAAGTTCGATGACATCCGTCTCGAGACCAAGGAGATGGAGTACTCCTGGAACGACGGCGAGACCTACTACTTCATGGACCCCGTCACCTACGAGCAGCCCGAGGTTCCCGCGGACATGCTCGGCGACAAGATCGTCTGGCTGAAGGAAGGCGACACCTGCCTGGCCCAGTACGCTGACGGCAAGCTCATCAGCGTCGACCCGCCCATGTTCGTCGACCTCGAGATCACCGAGACCGAGCCGGGCTTCAAGGGCAACACCGTCCAGTCCGGCACCAAGCCCGCGGTGGCCGAGACCGGCGCGGAGCTCAAGGTCCCGCTGTTCATCGAGATCGGCGACCACGTCAAGGTCGATACCCGCGACGGACGCTTCGTGGAGCGTCTGTAAACCTCTCATCTGACAGCAACGGGAAGGGCGGCTATGAGCGACTACAAGTACAAGCGCGTCTTGCTCAAGCTTTCGGGCGAAGCGCTCCAGGGCGAGCAGGGCTACGGCATTGACCCCAAGGTCATCACCGAGATTGCCGGGCAGATCAAAGAAATCGTCGACGGCGGCATCGAACTCGCCATCACGGTGGGCGGCGGCAACATCTTCCGCGGCCTGGCGGGCGCCGCAGAGGGCATGGACCGCGCGCAGGCCGACTACATCGGCATGCTCGCCACGGTCATGAACGCCCTCGCCCTGCAAGAGGGGCTCGAGCGCACGGGCGTCGACACGCGCGTCCAGTCCGCCATCAACATGCAGGAGGTTGCCGAGCCCTACATCCGCCGCAGGGCCGAGCGCCATCTGGAGAAGGGGCGTGTCGTCATCTTTGCCGGCGGCACGGGCAACCCCTACTTCACCACCGACACGACCGCCGCGCTGCGCGCGTGCGAGATTGGCGCGGAGGCCATCTTGAAGGCGACGCAGGTCGACGGCATCTACGACGCCGACCCGCGCACGAACCCCGATGCCCGGAAGTTCGACGAGATCTCGTATCTGGACGTGCTGGCAAAGGAGCTCAACGTCATGGACTCCACGGCGACGTCGCTTTGCAAGGACAACAACATCCCGATCATCGTCTTCAACCTGCACAAGCAGGGCAATATCGACCGCGTGCTCAGAGGCGAGCACGTCGGCACCATCGTGAGCTAACGAGGAGTACAGCAGATGTCTGAAATCGATGCAGCAAAAGAGAGCATGAACAAGGCCCTCAAGGCCCTCGAGCACGAGTTCCTGAACCTTCGCACGGGCCGTCCCTCCGCGGGGCTCCTCGAAGAGATCACCGTCGAGTACTACGGCGTGCCCACCCCGATCACGCAGGTGGCCGCCATCAAGGTCCCCGAGGCGCATCTCATGACCATCGAGCCGTGGGACAAGGGCATCGTCAACGCTGTCGAGAAGGCGATCCTGGCCAGCAACCTCGGCATCACCCCCAACAACGACGGCTCGGGCACCATCCGCCTGCCGTTCCCGGCGCCCACCGAAGAGCGCCGCAAGGAAATCGTCAAGGACTGCCGTGCCGCGGCTGAGATGTCGCGTGTTGCTATCCGCAACGCGCGCCGCGATGCCAAGGGCAAACTCGAGCGCGCCAAGAAGGAAGGCGAGATCAGCGAGGACGATATGCGCCGCGCCGAAGACCAGCTCCAGAAGCTGACCGACGAGTACGTCAAGAAGGTCGACGGCATGCTCGCGGTCAAAGAAGCCGAGGTTATGGAAATCTAGCTTGAGCGCAAGACCGACAACACTTCCCGAGATCTTTCCCGAGCCCCCCGCAGACTTTGATGTGGGGGCGCTCGATTTGACGCGTATTCCGCAGCACGTGGCCGTCATCATGGACGGCAACGGCAGGTGGGCAACAGAACGCGGCCTCGACAGGGGAGAGGGGCACAAGGCGGGCGTCAAGGCAGTGCGCGAGCTCATTACGACCTGCAACGACGTCGGCGTGCGCTACCTCACCATCTACTCGTTTTCCACCGAGAACTGGAAGCGCTCTGCCACCGAGGTAACCGGCCTCATGGACCTGTTCGCAAAGGTCATGGGCAAAGAGATCGACGGCCTCGACGGCGAGGGCGTGCGCATCGAGCTGCTCGGGCACGTCGACGACCTCCCGCTCGCGACGCGCACCATCTTCAAGCAGGCGGCAAAGCGCACGGCAAAAAACACCGGCATGACGCTTGCCATCGCCGTCAACTACGGCTCGAGGCTCGAGATCACCGACGCGGTCAAGTCGATTGCCGCCGACGTCGCCGCCGGCACGCTAGCGCCCGACGACATCGACGAGGCGCTGATCGGCAGCAGGCTCTACACGTCTGACATGCCCGACCCCGACCTGTGCATCAGGACGAGCGGCGAGCTGCGCCTGTCCAACTTCCTACTGTGGCAGTTTGCCTACACGGAGTTCTACATCACCGACGTGCTGTGGCCGGACTTCGACCGCTACGAGCTCGCTCGCGCGCTCATCTCCTTCCAAAACCGCAACCGGCGCTTTGGCAAGGAGGCGTAAAGCCGTGGCGATCAACAGGGAGGACCTCGGAAAACGCCTCGCCGTGGGCGCCGTGTATGTTGCCATCGTCTCGGTGAGCACGATTGTCTCGTGGTACACGACCGTCATCGTGGTCGCCATCATGGCGTCGCTGTGCTGCTACGAGTTCCTGCGCATGGCGCGCACGAACGGGTTTCGGCCCTACATCATCATCGGCACGCTCTCGTCCGCGCTCATCCCGCTCGCGTTCTGCCTTGCCTCGGGCAGCGAGCACGTGGTGGTCGGCGGGCTCGTCGTCGCGTTTTGCGCGGCAATCCTCATGCTCCTGCGCTTCTTCATCCACGAGGAAGACACCATCGTCGACGTGGCGATCACTCTGTTCGCCCTGTTCTACACGGGCATGCTGCTCTCGTCGTTCATCCTGCTGCGCGGCTACTACCCGGGTGTCGAAGGCGGCATCTGCGGCTTCATCGTGCTCGCGTCGGTGTGGATGAACGATGGCTTTGCCTACCTGGGCGGGTCTGCCTTCGGGCGGCACAAGATGGCCCCCAAGATCTCTCCCAAGAAATCGTGGGAAGGGGTCTTCTTCGGGCTTGCCGGTAGCGTCATCGCCTGGCTGTTCATGCCGCTCGTCTTGCCCGACTGCCAGTTCGGCTATGTGTGGGCTGCCATCTCGGGCCTGCTGGTCGGTGTCGTCAGCGTTATCGGCGACCTGACGGAATCGCACATCAAGCGCGGGTTCAAGGCCAAGGATTCCGGCGACATCATGCCGGGCCACGGCGGCATGCTCGACCGCAGCGACTCGCTGCTGTTCGCATCCGTCGTCTCGTATGGCATGGTCGCCGGCGCACCGTACATCTTCAACTTCTTGGGGTTTGCTCTATGAGTCAAATTCGAGTCGCGCTGTTGGGTGCTACGGGTTCCATCGGGACCCAGACACTCGACGTCGTGCGCATGCATCCGGACAAGATCAAAATCGTCGCCCTTGCGGCGGGAAGGCGCGTCGACGAGCTCGTGGCATCTGCCCTCGAGTTCGGCGTGAAGCACGTCGCCTTGGGCGATGCATCCGTCAAAGACGCGCCCGCGCTTGCCCAGCTCGATCCCGACGTCACCGTCGAGTTCGGGCCGGAAGCCGTCGCGCGCCTCACGCAGCTCGACGACGTCGACATCGTGCTCAACGCGCTTTCCGGAGAAGCCGGAATGCGCGCGTCGTACGACACGCTCAAGTCCGGGCGCAAGCTCGCTCTTGCCAACAAGGAGTCGCTCGTCGTGGGCGGCGACCTCATCATGCCGCTCTCCACGCACGAGACCATGCTCCCCGTCGACTCCGAGCATTCCGCCATCTACCAGTGCTACCTGGGCGAAGACTCGAAGGAGGCCGCCCGCATCTGGCTCACGTGCTCGGGCGGCCCGTTCCGCGGCTACTCGCGCGACGAGCTCTCGCAGGTCACGGTCGACCAGGCGCTCTCGCACCCCACGTGGAACATGGGCCCCAAGATCACCATCGACTCCGCCTCGCTCATGAACAAGGGCCTCGAGGTCATCGAGGCGCATCACCTCTTCGGCGTGGGCGTCGACGACATCCGCGTCGTCGTGCATCCGCAGTCGTGCGTGCACTCGATGGTCGAGTACGTGGACGGCTCCGTCAAGGCGCACCTGGGGGTTGCCGACATGCGCATTCCCATCCAGTTCGCCCTGAGCTACCCGCACCGCTGGCCGAGCCCGGCCCAGCAGATCGACTTCACCAAGCTGCACGCGCTCGAGTTCTTCGACCCCGACCTCGCGACCTTCCGCTGCCTGGCGCTCGCGCTCGAGGCAGGCAGGACGGGCGGCACGCTGCCCTGCGTCCTCAACGCGGCAAACGAGGTGGCCGTCGCCCGCTTCTTGAGCGGCGCCTGCACGCTCACGGCAATCGACGCGTGCGTCGAGCACGCCATGGAGCAGATGGGTTCCGAGAAGGTCGAGTCGCTCGAGCAGCTCGAGCAGATCGACGCGCGTACCCGCGCGCTGTCCCGCGCGTTTTTCGAGGACTAGGTTTTCATGAACGTCGTCATGACAGTGTTCTGGGGCGTCGTCGTCCTATTAGTGCTCGTCGTCATCCACGAGCTCGGGCACTTCATCGCCGCACGGGCATTCGGCGTGCGCGTGACCGAGTTCATGATCGGCATGCCGGGTCCCAACATCGGCTTCGAGCGCAACGGCTGCCGCTACGGCATCACGTGCATCCCGCTCGGCGGCTACAACCGCATCACAGGGATGGAGCCGGGTCCCGAGGACCCCAACCTCGAGCAGGTGCTCGCCTATGTGTACCGTCATGGCACGGCCGATGCCGAGCACGTCGCGCTGGCGTGCGGCATCACCGATGACGAGGCCGAAGAGGCGCTTGCCGTCCTCGACGGCTGGGGCTCTATCAACGCGCCGGGCAGGAGCAACAAGCTCGATGTCTACGCGGCCCCCAAGGTGGGCGCATACGCCCTCGGCGAGGCACGCGAGGTCGCCGACCCCAAGGCGCTACTCGACTCCGAGCGCGCGCAGACGTACCGCTCGCTGCCGTGCTGGAAGCGTCTCGTCGTGCTATTTGCCGGGCCGCTCATGAACGTCGTGCTCGCCTTCGTCATCATGCTCGTGCTGTTCAGCGGCATTGGCGTGACGCAGACGACCACGACCATCTCCGACGTGTCCGAAGGCGGGCCCGCGGCGCAGGCTGGCCTGCAGGCAGGCGATACGATCACCGCCATCGATGGGACCGATACGCCCGATTGGACGACGCTCGCCCAGACCATCTCGCAGTTCTCGCCGGGGCAGACGGTGACCGTCAGCTACGAGCGCGACGGGGCGGTGCATGACGCTCAGGTCACCGTGGGTACCAGCGAGCAGGGTGCTCCGCAGTTCGGCATCTACGCGGGCACCACGCAGGTACGCCTGCCGTTGGGCGACTCGCTCAAGGCGTCGTGGGACTACCTCGTGCTCACGGTGCAGGCGTATGCCAACCTGTTCAACCCGGCAACGACGGCGCAGGTCCTCGACCAGTCGACTTCGGTCGTCGGCATCGCCGTCATCTCAGAGCGTGCGGCGTCTGCCGGCATCGTGCCGCTCCTGTACATCCTTGCCGTCATCTCGCTGTCGCTGGGCATCGTCAACCTGCTGCCCGTCCCGCCGCTCGACGGCGGCAAGATCGTGGTCGAGATTATTCAGCGCATCGTCGGCCGCGACATCCCCGTCAAGGTCATCAACACCATCAGCGTCGTCGTGATAGCCCTGCTGCTCCTGCTGTTCGTGGTCATGCTCCGGCAGGACATCATCCGCTTCGTCCTAGGAGGCTAGCCATGCCACAGCAAACTGCGCGCGAGAAGACCCGTCCCGTGCAGGTCGGCTCCGTCACGATCGGGGGAGGGGCGCCCGTCGTCGTCCAGTCGATGACCAACGTTCCCATGATCGACGACGGTGAGGGCCCGCATCTGGACCCGAGCGGAAACTTCGATCAGATTCTGCGCCTGAAAGACGCCGGCTGCGAGGTCGTACGCGTCGCCGTCCCCAACCGCGCGTCGCTGCCGTATTTCGAGCAGGTGACCACCGTGAGCCCGCTGCCGGTCATCGCGGACATCCACTTCGACCACGAGATCGCCATCGGCGCAGCACGTCGCGGTGCTGCGGCGCTCCGCATCAACCCCGGAAACATCGGCTCGACCGAGCGCGTCGATGCCGTCATAGACGCCGCCGGCGAGGCGGGCATTCCCATCCGCATCGGCGTGAACGCCGGCTCGCTCGAAGACGCGCTCGCAGCGCGCGACGACCTGACACAGGCCGAGAAGCTCGCGCTGTCCGCGCGCGGCTTTGTCGAGCACTTCCACGAGCGACAGTTCGAGGACATCGTCGTGTCCGCCAAGGCGCACGACGTGCTCACGACGGTGGCAGCCTACGAGCAGCTTTCGCGCGAGCTGCCCGAGGTGCCGCTGCATATCGGCATTACCGAGGCGGGCGGTATCCAGCAGGGCACCATCAAGTCCGCCGCGGGGCTGGGCATGCTGCTCGCGCACGGCATCGGGGACACGATGCGCGTGTCGCTCACGGCAGACCCCGTCGAGGAGATTGCCGTGGCCTACGGCATTCTGGCCGCCGTGGACGTGCGCCGCGTCAAGCCCGAGATCATCTCGTGCCCCACGTGCAGCCGCTGCCAGGTTGACCTCATCCCCATCGCCGACGAGGTCGCACGGCGCCTCGGTAAGCTTGACAAGCCCCTCAAGGTCGCCGTCATGGGATGCGTCGTGAACGGGCCGGGCGAGGCGCGCGACGCCGACCTCGGCGTTGCCTGCGGCAAGGATTCCGGCATGCTGTTCGCCCATGGCGAGCGCCTGAAGAAAGTGCCCGCCGACCGCATCGTGGACGAGTTGTTCTCCATGATCGAGCAGCTGTAGGCGCCTGCCATGCAAGTCGAGCCCATCGCCCACATACGCACGCCGTTCCCGACCAAGTTCGGCATCCCGCGCCAGAGCGGCCTTGTCGAGGAGGCCACCGGCACCGTCGTCTTCGAGCCGGCCTACCGCGACCCCGATGCGCTGCGCGGCATCGAGGGCTTCAGTCACCTCTGGCTCATCTGGGGCTTTTCAAAGGCGCAGCGCGAGGGTTTCTCCGCGCTCGTGCGCCCGCCGCGCCTGGGCGGAAACGCCAAGCTCGGGGTCTTCGCGACGCGTTCTCCCTACCGCCCCAACAGCTTGGGGCTCTCTTCGGTGAGCCTTCTGGGCGTCGAGAAGACGAAGGGCAAGGGGACGGTCTTGCATGTGGGTGGCGTCGACCTCATGGATGGCACGCCGATCTACGACGTCAAGCCCTACATCCCGTACTCCGACGCGCATCCCGACGCGCAGGGAGGGTTCGCGCAGGAGGCCGACCAGGGCCTTCTGAGGGTGACCTGCGCAAGTGACATCGTCGCAGCGCTTGGCGATGATGCGGCAGCGGTGCTGCATCTGCTCGAGCGCGATCCCCGCCCCGCCTACCAAGACGATGCCGACCGCGTCTACGAAGTCGAGTACAACGGGTGGAGCATCAAGTTCTCCGTCGCGGGCTCGGAGCTCACCGTCAAGAGCGCGACGCTGCTCTAGGGGCCGCCATGGCAGATTCCAGAAACGACAAGAGCGCATACGACAAGAGCCGCTACACCTCGCGCGCTCGGGAAAGGCGCGCTTCAGATGTCGCGCCTGCTCTCGTGCCTTCCGCTGGGCAGCGGCGCACGTCCCGTCCGCATGAGGAGCGCCCGGCGGCCGCCGACCTCGGCTCCGAGTACTCGCGTGACAATGCGGCTCGGCGCTACGCGACCCGCGAGCGCCATGCGAGCAACGGACGCGAATCTGTGGCGCATCGGCTCGAGCGCATGCGCGGGGGCGCTGCGGCGACAGGGGGCACCCGCTGGAGCAAGCGGATCGCGCTCGCCGTCGTCATCGTCGTGGTCCTTGCTATCGTGGGCTGGTACCTGCAGGTTTCACTCGCGATGCGCCCGAGCGACGATGTCTCCGGGTCTGTCTCGGGGCCGGAAATCGGCAAGCCGTACTACGTCTTGCTCATGGGAAGCGACAGCCGCGACGAGGCCGAGGACACGGCCCGCGCGGACAGCATGATCTTGTGCCGCGTCGACGAGGCGGCCAAGCAGGTGACGATGGTGTCGATGCCGCGCGACCTGCTTGTGGAGATTCCCGGCCACGGCAAGGGCAAACTCAACTCGGCGCTCGCCTACGAGGGGTATTCGGGCGCAATCGACGCCGTGAGCAAGGTGGCGGGCGTGCCGATCAGCTACTATGCGACCATCTACTTCAGTGGCTTCGAGAAGCTCGTGGACGATCTGGGCGGCGTGACGGTGCAGGTGCCGGAGGGCACCTACTACGACGGTGTCTGGGTCCCGGCGGGGGATGCGTCGCGCATCAACGGCAAGGAGGCGCTCGTCCTCGCGCGCTGCCGCCACGGCAACCCGCCCGATCAGGGAGCGTATGCCGCGGGTGACTACCAGCGCACGAAAAACCAGCGCAACCTGATGAAGGCAATCGTCAAGGAGATCATGGGCAAGCCCGCCTGGCAGGTGCCCGGGCTCGTCTCGACCGTCTCGGGCTGCATCGAGACGAACATGCCCGCATGGAAGATGGCCGAGCTCGCGGTCGTGATGCGCGGGATGGACACCGAGAAGATGTATTCCGCGAGCGCGCCGGCGTCGAGCAAGCTCTCCGGCGGCGTATGGTACGAGATCTTGGACGATGCCGCATGGAAGAAGATGATGGCGCGCGTCGAGGCAGGCCAGGACCCCAACGCGTGAGGGCGTGAAGCGGTTTGACTGCAGCGGCTGCACGGCATCGCGCTGCGATAGGAGAGGGGTGGCGGCAATGCCACGGATCGGAATCGTCGGAACGGGCATGATCGCGTCGAGCCTCGCGGTCCTGACGGCGGGGCATGGGATGGAGACACAGGTCTTCGCCCGCAGTGCGCAGTCCGCGGAGCGCTTTGAGGCGTCGTTTGCGGCTCACTGGCAGCTCATGGTGCAAAACGGCGTCGCGACGCAGGAACAGGCGGACATCTGCGCGACGTACGCGCAGGTCTCGACCGAGTTCTCTGCCCTCCAAGATGCCGAGGTCGTCTTCGAGTGCATCGTGGAGGACCTAGGCCAGAAGGCCGACGTGTACCGCCGACTCGAGCAGACATGCCCCGACCTGCGCGCCATCTGCTCGGTGAGCTCGTCGATCGTGCCCGATCAGCTCGCCGCATCGTGCACGAGGTACGCCGACCGCCTCGTGGTCACGCATCCGTTCAATCCCGTGCACATGGTGCCCTACGTCGAGGTCTGCACCGCGGAGGCGACTGCTCCCGAAGTTCGCGCGTATGTGGTGCAGCTGCTCGAGGCGCTCGACCGCAAGCCGGTCGTGTTGAAGAAGCCGACGCCGGGCTTCATCGGCAACCGCCTGCAGTTCGCCTTGTGGCGCGAGGCGCTCGCGCTCGTCGAGGAGGGCGTTGCCGACCCGCGCGACATCGACACGGCGCTGCGCTACAGCTTCTGCCCGCGCTACACCTCCATCGGTATCTTCGAGCACTTCGATACGGGCGGGCTCGAATTGAACCGTGCGACCTGCAGGAACCTGTTTCCCGTGCTGAGCGACAGGAAGGATGTGCCGCCGATCATCGATCGCCTCATGGAGCAGGGGCGTACCGGAGCGAGCGCCGGGCGCGGCTTCTATGATTGGGAAAGCGTCGACAAAGAAGCGTATGCGGCGCGCGTCAACGAGCCGTACTGGAGGTTCTGCTCGTGGCATATGCCGGATGTCCCTGCTGCGTCGGGTACTCAGGCGCATTCGAGCGGGGAGTGGTGAGAAGCCGCGGCTAGCCGGCGTCTTCGACGAGCGTGCCGAGGTTTCCGATGATCTCGGAGATGCGCGGGTGGTAGATTGCGAGCACGAGCGCCGGCCCCTTCGCCTTGGTCACGATTGCGCACGAGCTGCCCCTGAGCGACACCTGCAGCGCGTTGAGGGGCGTGCGTCTGATGAAGCTGAAGCTGTAGTTGGGATGCGCCTGCGCGAAGGCACGGGTTGCCTCGAGGTGCTCGGCGTATTCGGAGGGCTCGCAGAGGATGGTCTCCTCCACAAACGCGCGCTCGGTCTGCAGGCGCAGCGCGTCGGGCGCGAACGATGCCTCGTCGAAGCCGACGATGTAGTCGTGCTTCTTGGAATGTGCGAGCAGGGCCTCGATGTTCGCACGCTGAGCCGTGGCGCTAACGCGCAGGCGAGCTCGTGTGCTGTTGTCGAGTCCGGCGCGTTCGAGGATGCGCTGGAGCAGTTCGGGCGGCATCGTGAAAAGCGGCAGCGAGGACAGGTAGCTGGTGTCGTCTTCGCGCGCCGAGGAGAGCTCGGCCATCTTCTTCTCGAACCCGCCCACGTCCTTTGCGGTGTAGACGTCCATGAGTGGCTTGGCGTGGTCGAGGATGATCTCGGCTTTGCGCTGGTAGTAGCGCACGGACTGCGGCTCAGTGGTCAGGCGGTGCATGCCGTTGGAGACGTCGTCGCCGATGCACTCGCCGTAGAGCGCCGCCGCGTTGGAGACGAAGTGCGCGCGCCTGAAGATGCGGTCGTGGACTCCCTCGAGGTAGTACGGCGTGACCATGCCCGTCGCGTAGAGCGGAAGCCAGACGATCAGGCTCCGGATGATCTCGCGGTAGGAGCGGTCGAGGTTGTGGATGAGGCTCACGTGCACGCCGCTTGACAGCACGTCGAGCAGCGCGGCGGTCCAGCGGGTGTAGTACGCGCCGTCGCCGAGCAGCTCGTCCATGGGAAGGCCCGAGCAGATGAAGAGCTCGCTCGATTTGGGCGAGAGCTTCGCAATCCGGTAGAGCTGCAGGTAGGTCTCGCGCATGTCTTCGACGGTGTAGGCGAGCTCGGCGTGCGGATGTTGCAGGAACTCGCGCGCGTGCGTGTCGGTGAGACTGGAACAGGAACCCGATTCATGGTGGACGTTCTCGTAGAATGCGCCAAAGTCGAAGTCGTTGATGGACTTGAGAAAGCCCAGCGCGTCTTCCTGCTCCGCCGTGCGGGAGTTGTCGTCTGCGGTGAGCCAGCTGACGATCGCGGCCTCGATGGCGTCGGTGTCGTTGAAGCTGGGCAGGGAGAGAGCGGGATTCTGCGCTTTGAGCAGCGCCGCGAGCGGAGCCTGCGTCGAATGGTCGGCGTGCAGCGTCGCGTAGCGGGCGCAGCGAATGGCAAACTCGCGCACGTGGGCGGGGTAGCGGTAGCCGGCGCGGATGCGGGAGAGGTAGGAGGCGTCGATGCCGATGTATTCCGCGAGCTTCGTGTTGTAGAGCCCCAGGGTGTTCATGAGGCTGTTGAGCTTGTCGGCAAAGGCGAGGCTTCGGCTCTTGTTGGACAGGCTGTCGAGCAGACGCTGCTGCACCATCGCAGCATCCGAGTATTCCGTGACGCCGACGCGCTGCGCGATGCTCGCGATCCCCTCGGCCAGGCGGGCGACGGTCTTTCCCGTGGAAGTGGGCTTGCGGTTGCCGTTGCGGTAGCGGCTCAGCGCCGAGGCGGACAGCTCGCATGCTGCGGCGAGCTCCTTGTTGGAGCATCCCAAGGCATCAATCATAGAGTTGAGCATCTGATCGAATTGCGCCATGTGCCGCCCTTCGCCTCCTGTCCTGCATTGCGTCGATTATACTGGCAATTGCCAATTCAGTCACATGTCAATCAGAAACTGGTATGTGAAGGGAGGGTGAGGGCGCGTCGGGCGCCGCAAGGGGCCGCGAGGGGCCACGGGGCGCCGCGGGGCGCCGGGCGCCGGGCGCGGGGCGCGGGGCGCCACAGAATCCTGGCACTGCCAATCATGGGTGGCGAGAACCCGCCCGACGCCAATAATCCCTGGCAGTGCCAATCATGAGTGGTTTTTGCCCAAAAATCCTGGCACTGCCAACGTTGAGTGGCGAGAATCCGCCCCGCGCCAGTAATCCCTGGCAGTGCCAGAGCTGAGTGGCGAGAGACCGCCCGGCGCCAGTAATCCCTGGCAGCGCCAACCCTGGCTGGCGAGATGAGGCTTTGGGATGGCAGAGCGCAGGGTTCTTGGCGCG
>JBJEHP010000074.1:0-12161 GCA_051876145.1 Coriobacteriales bacterium
AGTCGCAGAACGTGTAGAGCGCGGTCATGTGGTTGACCGGGATGTTGAAGAAGCCCTGAATCTGGCCCTGGTGCAGGTCAATCGTCGTCACCGTGTCGACGCCCGCGGTCTGCAGCAGGTCGGCGACGAGCTTGGCGGTGATGGGCTCGCGGGCGGCGGACTTGCGGTCCTGGCGCGCGTAGCCGTAGTGCGTGATGACCGCGTGGATGCGAGCGGCGCTCGCGCGCTTGGCCGCGTCAACCATGATGAGCAGCTCCATCAGCGCGTCGTTGACCTCGCCCGAGACGGACTGGATCAGAAAGACGTCCTCGCCGCGGATCGACTCCATGTAGCGCGCATAGCACTCTCCATTCGCGAACTTCTCGAGCTTGATATCGCCGAGCTCGACATCGAGATACTCGGCAATCTCCTGCGCCAGCTCCGGATACACAGAGCCGGAGAAAATGTGGAGTTGCCGTTCTGCCGTGCGCTTACGACGCTTCGTTGCCATCGCTGTTCAACCTTCCCCTTGGTGTCTCGAACAAGACTTCTCTCAAAACCTCATGACAAACGTTACCTACACAACTTACTACCGGACAAGCCGGCATGCGGGCGAGACTACTCAGTTTTCATGTGTCTGGCAGTCCAGCCCTCGATGATCTTCTGCTCGCTGCGTTCCAGCGTGAGCGCCCCATCGGGCACGTCTTTCGTGATGCAGCTCGCCGCGCCCGTCACCACGTTCGCGCCCAGGTTGACCGGGGCGACGAGCATCGTGTCCGAGCCGATGAAGCTGTTGTCGCCGATCGTCGTCGGGTTCTTGTGGATGCCGTCGTAGTTGCAGGTGACGGTCGCCGCGCCGATGTTGACGTTCTTGCCGATAGTCGCGTCACCGATATACGACAGATGCGGGACCTTGCTGCCCGGCCCGACCGTCGACTTCTTGATCTCGACGTGCGTGCCCGCCTTGGAGCCGTCGCACATGTGCGTGCCCGGGCGCAGGTACGCGCGCGGCCCGCATTCGACGTCGTTGTCGATGGTCGCCTCGATGGCGACCGTCTCGTCTACGGTGCAGCGCTCGCCGACGGTGCAGTCGGTGAGGCGGGAGTTGGGTCCGATCACGCTTCCCGTGCCGATGGAGGTCGTGCCCCACAGCATGGTCATCGGAAGAAGCCCGCAATCGTTTGCCACGGTCGCGTCCGGCCCCACCCACACGAGGTTCGGGTCGAGCATGGTCACGCCGGAGGCCATGAGCTCTTCGTTGATGCGCAGCTGCGCGATCTTCGACGCCACGGCAAGCTGGCCGCGCGAGTTCACGCCCAGGCACTCGTCGTTGTCGTCGACCACGACGCTGCCCACCTTGAAGCCGGCGCCGTCCAAGATGGAGAGCATGTCGGTGAGGTAGTACTCGCCCTGCGCGTTGTTGCGGTCGAGCCTGTCGAGGTGCGCGAGCAGCTCGGGCGCGCTGAAGCAGTAGATGCCGGAGTTGCACTCGGCGATTTTGCGCTGCTCGTCGGTGCAGTCCTTCTCCTCGACGATGCCGCACACGTTGCCGGATGCGGTGCGCACGATGCGCCCGTAGCCGTGCGGATCTTCCGGGACCATAGTGAGCACGGTTGCCGCGTTGCCCGCGGATTCGTGCTGTTCGATGAGGTTTTTGATGGTCGAGGGGCGCACGAGCGGGGTGTCGCCGCACAAGACGACGATGTTGCCCTCGTAGCCCTCGAACTTGTCTGCAGCGCACATGACGGTATGCCCCGTGCCCAGCATCTCGAGCTGGTATGAAATCACGCAGTCCTCGAGCAGAGGTTCGACCTGCTCTTTTGCATGGCCGACGACCACGTGCACGTCCGAGCAGCCCGCCTGGCGCGCGCTATCGACGACCCAGCGCACGAGCGGCTTGCCCAGCATCTCGTGGGCGACCTTTGGTTTTTGGGATTTCATACGGGTTCCTGCGCCTGCTGCCAAAATCAAAGCTTTAGCTTCCAACACACGCTCCCATATAGATGTAGTGGCTGGGGTAGCAGGAATCGAACCCGCATCGACGGTACCAAAAACCGCTGTCCTACCGTTGGACGATACCCCAGTGCAATAGCAGTAGAGATTCTACAGAAACCGCCGCCGTTCACACAACGGTCAATTTCAAAATTCGCAAGGTCTGGACAATCTTTGCGCGCAGGCCCTTCGCGTGCAGGTTCGGGGCGGCCGCATCGCAGCTTGCGCGCGACGCGAAGCGCGCTACTGCCCCGCACTCGCGCGGGCGACCTCGACCCACGCGCACTTTGCCGCCACCTCGCGTGCGAAGCGCTGCGCCGCCTGCAGGTCGGGGCAGACCGCATAGCTCGTCGAGCCGCTGCCCGTCACGAGGGCGCACAGCACGTCGGGGCTCGTGCGCGCAAGCTCGAGGCGCGTCTTGATCTGCGGGCCCACTTCCAGCGCCGCGGGCTCGAGGTTGTTCGCGCACAGCGACACGAGGAGCTTGGGCGACAACGAAGGGTCCTCCATGGCCGCGGCGAGCGCGCAGGCATCGGGGGCTGCGGGAGGATTCGCGTCGAACGCCCGGTAGACGTCCGGCGTCGAATTGCCGATGTCATCGCCCATCAAGACGATTGGTAGCGGAAACTCGGGCAGGCAGCGCACGAGCTCGTCCCCGCGCCCGCCCATGAGGGCCGCCCCGCCGTACAGGAAGAAGGCGACGTCGGCGCCCAGGCTGCGGGCGACGTGCAGCACCTTCTCGCCCAACGGGTTGAGGTTGTGGAGCCGGCAGAACGCACGCAGGGCGGCAGCCGCGTCCGCGGAGCCACCCCCGAGCCCGCCACCTGCGGGAATGTGCTTTTCGACCTCGATTTTGAGCATCTGGCCGGGAAAGACCATCTGCCAGCCAAACGCCTGCTCTACCAGGTCGATGGCACGAAAGACGAGGTTTTTCTGCACGGGGATGCTCACGGGCCCGCAGTCGAGCTCTATCGGCGTGCCGAGCTGCGTGACCGCCCCCGAAAACGCGTCGACCTGCGCGCACGCCGTAAACTTGAGCGTGTCGTGCAGGTCGAGTGTTTGAAAGACGGAATTGAGCCTATGATAGCCATCAACAGGCGGATACTGAACGCTCAGGCACAGGTTGACCTTCGCGTAGGCTCGCTGCGTGATCGTCCGCGTGAGGTTGGTTGCCATGGCACCGAAAGCTTTAGAGCGCCTCTTCGGCCAGCTCGGGGAACAGCGGCTGCTCGCTTTCGGGGTCCGTGAGCTCGACAGTGCCCGTCAGAACATCGACGTACTGATACGATTGGCGCGCCTTGCGGCCACGCTTCTCGATGGTCTCGACGATGAAGAGGGAGTTGTGAGCCTGGGTGAGGACGCCCTCGCGCTCGATGATCTTGGAACGGCCCATGTTCGCGCGCACGCGCAGGCGCTTGCCCGTGTAGCCCACCAGCGTCTCGTGGATGGAATTGACGGTGGTGGTCTGCCTGACGATAGTTTCTTCCATTAAGTGATTGCCTCCTGCGACAGATGAAGCATTAGTGTAGCATTTCTGCAACTACTTGTCATGTATTATACTTTGGCAGATTTAAGCTCTCCACCACAGCGGTGGATTGTAAACAGAATGCAACAAAACACCGAGGAAACTACCATGGCTTTTATCGACAGCAAGACCCTTGGCGAGACCGAAAGCGCGAAGCGCCTCATCGAAAACAGGGTCGCCTCGAGGATGGCCGCCAAAGACGGCTCCGTCTTTGACTTCGACCCCGCTGCAGCCGCGTGCGCGAACACCCGCCTGGGGTGGACGACGCTCGCGAGCGAGCCCCCGACCGACCCGGCCCAGATTGCCGTCATCGCCCAGCAGGCGCGCGGCGAGAAGCTCGATGCGGTCGTCCTGATCGGCCAGGGCGGCTCCACCCAGGCCTCGCAGACCATCACCAAGCTGCGCAGCCTCGAGCTCACCGACGAAGTCCCCTTCCGCACGATGGACTCCCTCTCGCCGGTCTACGTCAACCACATCCTCGGCTCGTCCGACCCGGCGCACACGATCTACATCGTCTCGAGCAAATCGGGCTCCACGCTCGAGCCGACGCTCCTGAGCCACGTCGCGTGGACGTACGTGAGCGCGCACCTGGGTGAGGAAAACGCCGGCAGCCGCTTCATCGCGATCACCGACCCGGGAAGCGAGCTCGAGCAGACGGCCAAGAAGAACGGCTGGCGTGCGGTTTTGCACGGCGAGCCCGACGTGGGCGGCCGTTACTCCGCGCTGTCCGTCTTCGGCCTGCTCCCGATGTCCATGGTGGGCGTCGACCCGGTCAAGACGCTGCGCGACGCGACCCCGATGGAGCGCCTGTGCGCCACCGACTCGGCGGACAACCCCGCCATCTGGCTCGCCTGCTTCCTGTACGAGTGCCTGCTCGAGGGGCGCGACAAGTTCTCGCTGCTCATGCCGGCGCGCAACCAGGTCTTCGGCCTGTGGGTCGAGCAGCTCGTCGCCGAGTCGCTCGGCAAGCTGGGGCACGGCATCCTGCCCAACGTCGAGATCGACGCGGGCATCCTGTCCGACAACTTCACCGACCGCTCCGCCATCCTGTGCAACATGAACAACGACCAGGCGTTCGAGCACGCGCGCACCTGCCTGAACCCGCAGATTCCGGTCTTCAGGCTCGACATCCCCGACAGCACGGCCATGACGCGCTACTTCATCATCTGGGAGTACGCGGTCGCCATGTGCGGGTGGCTCATGCAGATCAACCCGTTCGATCAGCCCGACGTCGAGAGCACCAAGATTGCCGCGCGTCAGCTGCTGTTCAACCAAGACGGCGGCTTCAGCGTCCCGCAAAACGCGCTCGGCCGCAACGCGTACGAGGAATACCAGCTCGACGATTGCCTGTACGCGGACAAGGTCTACGTCAGCGCCGAGCTGCACGACCGCATGCCACTGCACGACAAGCGCATCGACGTCAACGCGGCGTTCCGCATGCTGTTCGGCTCGATCGAGGAGGGCGACTACTTCAGCCTAAACGCCTTTCTGCCGTTCAAGGGGACGGGGCGCCGCGAGTGCCTCGAGCGCATCCGCCATCGTGTGGCCGACCGCCTCGACGCGTGCTCGTGCCTCGAAATCGGCCCGCGCTACCTCCACTCCACCGGCCAGCTGCACAAAGGCGGCCCTGACCGCGGCGTGTTCCTGATGGTGAGCAGCGACGAGACCTTCGACATCACCGTCCCGCACGAGGACTTCACGCTGGGCGACGCCGCAATGGCAGAGGCCCTCGGCGATTTCTCCGCGCTCTCGAGCCGCGGGCGCCGCGCCGTCTACATCCACCTGCGCAACAACGACGCCGAGACGCTCTCGCTCATGGCCGACGACGCCTGCTCGGCGATTTCCGCCGCGTACGCAGAACGCACGCGCGCAAAGTATCTGCAGTAGGCGCGAGAACAGAGGGAACGCGGGGCGCAGACCTGCGAGAGGGGGCGGTCAGCTTTGAGCTGGCCGCTCCCTTTTTATGCGCGCTCATGCCGTGGGTGATGTGCGCTCTCACCGCCATCCATCCGCTCATCTGAGCTGCGAGGGTCTTATCTGGGTCCGAACGGGCTCTGGTTTTGGTCGTGGTTGCGTCTGATGTGGGTCTGCTGGGTGCTCCGAGTCAGCTCTAGCTTTCTCAGGTTGTCTGCTCAGATTTCATCTGTAGCGTACGAGCTGCGGGAAATACGACACGACCGAAGGAGGTGAACCGCATGGCCCTGCTCGCCCTGGCAGCCCTGATACTCGGCTGGGCTGTCGTGCCGCGAGTCGCGGTCTTTCTGCTCAGGCATCGCGGCATTGTCGTCGGACGCACGCTCATCCCCACCTGTTCACGCACCGGCCGCCCGCGCAGGCGGGCCAATCGTCCGCATGCCCTCGAGGTGCGCGCTCACCTCGTCCGCGCCGCATGCGCGGTATCGCTCGTCGTATTTTCCCGCATAGCCTTCCAGATTCTGTCGCCCTTGCCGTGCCTGCTCGCCACGTTCGGCGCCGCCTGCCTGGGAGTGGCCCTGCTCTGCGACCTTGCAGCGCGCATCATCCCCTGGGAAGCATCGGCGGCGCTGCTCGTGCTCGGGTCGTCGTTCGTGCTGGTGCAGACGGGTGGCGTGCTGCCCCTCGAGCTGCTTGCTCTTGCAGGGGCACTCGCAGGTGGCGCGGCGCTGATGAATTGGGCTGTCCGGCGCCTGGGCAAATCCCAGCCGCTCGGCGCGGGGGACGTGCGCTTGCTACCCGCGCTGTGCCTGTTTTCAGGCTTTCAAGGGAGCTTTGCGGGGATGTTCGCCTGCTCGCTGGTCATGAGTGCCGCGGCAATCGCCATCCTCGTGCGCCGCAAGGCCTTCGATGCGCAGGTGCCGATGATGCCGGGGTTCGTGGTCTGGTACTGCGTCGGCCTGTTGTGCTGAGGTCGATACAGGCTGCGATAGGTTGCGAAAATGGCGACGGTTACCGTGAAGCCGCATCTCCGAGGATCTGCCGTGCCACGCGGATCCCATCGACTGCCGCCGACATGATGCCGCCCGCATAGCCCGCGCCCTCGCCGCACGGGTACAGCCCCGCAACGCGCGTCGCCTGCAGCGACGCCTTGTCGCGCACGACGCGGACGGGAGACGAGCTTCGGGCCTCCACACCCGTGAGCAGCGCGCGTGCGTCCCCATACCCTTTGATGCGGCGGTCGAAAAACGGAATAGCCTCGCGCAGTGCCTGCGACGCAAAGCCGGGCAGGCACGAGCTGATGGGCGCCTCCTCGACTCCGAGCGGGTACGTCGGCTCAAGGTCGGTGCCCTTGCGATAGGAGCGGTCGAGGAAGGAGCCAAGCGTCTGCAGGGGCGCACGCCAGCTCGAGCCGCCGAGCTCGAAGGCGGCGCGCTCCCACGAACGCTGGAAGGCGATGCCGGAGAGCGGGTCGGACGGGTCGGGGAAGTCTTCGGGCGCGACGTTGCACAGCAGCGCCGCATTCGCGTTTCTCCCCGCACGCGCCTGGCGCGACATGCCGTTCACGCAGAGCTCGCCTTCTTCGCTGGAAGCAGCGACGACCTCGCCGCCCGGGCACATGCAGAAACTGTAGACCGCACGTCCGCTCGATATCTTCGGCGGCGTGAGCTTGTAATCCGCCGCCCCCAGCGCCGGATGCGATGCCGCACGCCCATATTGCGCCTCGTTGATGCGTTGCTGGCTGTGCTCGATGCGCACGCCGATGGAGAAGGGCTTCTGTTCAAGCTCCAGCCCGCAGCGTTTGAGCACCTCAAACGTGTCGCGTGCCGAATGCCCGACCGCGAGGACGAGCCTGCCCGCAGGCAGTTGCTCGCTTGTCCCGTCCGCCCCCTCGACCACGACGCCCGTGAGGGAGCCGCGTTCGATGACAAGGTCGGTCAGCTGCGTGTGAAAACGCACGTCGCCACCGCAGGCGATGATGCGGCGGCGGATGTTCGCGACGACGCCGCCCAGCACGTCGGTGCCGATATGCGGTTTTGCCTGCCAGAGAATCTCCTGCGGCGCGCCAGCCGCCACGAACGTCTGAAGAACCCCTGCGATGAGAGGCGAGTTCTTGCCCGTCGTGAGCTTTCCGTCAGAGAACGTGCCTGCGCCGCCTTCGCCAAACTGCACGTTGCTGTGTGTGTTGAGCACGCGGGTCTGGTGGTACAGGTCGATATCGGCCGTGCGCTCCTCGACGGGCGCGCCGCGTTCGATGACAATCGGGCACAAGCCTGCCTCTGCAAGCTCGAGCGCTGCGAATAGCCCGGCAGGTCCCATCCCCACTACCACCGGGCGATTCTTGCCCGGGTGCGGCTCAGGTATCTCGCGCTCCTGCAGCGGACGAACAGCCTGCGGGGCGTTCGCGCCATCGCCGATGCCGACGGTCGCGATGAAGTGGACGTCGTTCTTGTGGCGCGCGTCGACCGAACGGCGAAGCAAGTACGCCTTCTTCACGTGCATGATCTTGGCAAGCTCGGCAGACGAGCAGTCCGCTTGCAAATCCTGCTGCACGGCATACCCCTGGTTGAGGGTCAGCCTGACGTTCGGTCTCTTTTCCATGTTCACCACAACTCGAATCGCGTTCGTTTCTGCAGCGACGATAACATTCCCCCGTCCCCAAGGAAATAACCAAGGAGAACCGACCCCGTCGCTGCCGGCTAGCTATTGGACGTTGTCCGCTATTAGAGCCATCGAGAACCGACCCCGCTGTTGGCGACGTCGCTACTGGACGCCGCCTGCTATCAGGACCAACGAGAACCGACCCCGATGCGGAACGCGGGGACAAAAAATGGGCCCGGGGACAATCCCCGAGCCCATCGACTGATTATTTGTTGAACGCTGAAGAGCTTAGCGGCCCTTGTTCGCCTTCGCAGCGAGTTCCTCGGCGGAAAGCTGCGTTTCCTGGAACACCTTCGTCCCGTCCAGCCCAAAAGCCGTGTGGAGCAGGCGCACCGCGCGCTCCGCTTCATCGGCGGGAATGACGACGCTCGTGCGGATATCGGACGTGCTGATCATCGAGATGTTGATGTCGCCATCCGCCAGCGTGCGGAACATCTTTGCCGCGACGCCCGAATTGACCTTCATGCCCGCGCCGATGATCGAGACCTTCGCGATGTTGTCGGCAACGATGAGCTCACGCGCGCCCAAATCCTCGACGATCTTGCGCATGACCTCTTCGGTACGCGCCGCATCGGCCTTGGGGGACGTGAACGAGATATCCGTGTAGCCCTGCTCGGAGAGGTTCTGGATGATCATGTCGACCGCGAGATTGGCATCTGCCATCGCGCCGAAGACAGTCGCCGCGACACCAGCCGTGTCGGGCACGTCGCGAATCGTGAACTTGGCCTCGGAGAGGTCATGAGTCACACCACTGACGATTGCCTTTTCCATGTTCGGGTCCATCTCCTTAACAAGCGTACCTGGCTCGTCGTTGAACGACGAACGGCAGTGAATCACAACTCCGAAGTTGCGCGCGAACTCGACGCAGCGCTTATGGAGCACGCCGGCACCGCCGGCAGCCATCTCGAGCATCTCCTCGTAGGAAATCTCGTCGATTTTCTGCGCACGGGGCACGATGCGCGGGTCGGCCGTGTAGACGCCGTCGACGTCCGTGTAGATTTCGCACACGTCGGCCTTGATACCGGCCGCGATGGCGACCGCGGTCGTGTCGGACCCGCCGCGACCGAGCGTCGTGATGTCGCCCGCTGCGTCGATGCCCTGGAACCCGGCGACGATGACGATGTTGTCATCGGCGAGCGCGCCCTTGATGCGCGTCGCGTGAATCTCGCGAATCGAGGCCTTGCCATGGACGTTGTCCGTGATCAGGCCGATCTGACGCCCGCTCAGGCTGATTGCCTTCTCGCCCAGCGACTCGACCGCCATCGCGAGAAGCGACATTGAGACCATCTCGCCCGTCGAAAGCAGCGTGTCCATCTCGCGAGGAGACGGCGCGTCCGTGATAGAGTTCGCGAGTTTGATGAGGTCATCGGTCGTTTTGCCCATGGCAGAGACGACGGCGACGACTCTGTTGCCGGCGCGTTTGCGCTCGACAATGCGGCGCGCGACGTTTATCACGCGCTCCGGCGTGGCAACCGAAGTACCACCGAATTTTGCTACTACTGTTGACATGGGTGACATAGTAGCAAAATCGACCGCGCAAGTTCGCTATAAATCCCCGTTAGTTGGAGCTTTTTCGAGGAGCGCCCCCGCGGCGTCCGCCTGCCCTGTCCCTTCGAACCAAAATGACACGATACCCACGGCCCCTCGTGTCAAAGTGAACCGATACCCACGGCCCCTCGTGTCAGGGCCTCGGATCGTTTGGGGAGGTCGGAACTGACAGACAGAAAAAGACGTGTTATTCTTCCACGCATGGGTATTGAGGAGACAAAAGCCGCGCTCCGCAAGGAAATGCGCAGCATCCGAGACAACTTGAGCCTTCGCACACGCGCAGAATACGAGCGCGCGCTTCAGACGCGCCTGCTTGCGTTGCCCGCCATCAAGAAGGCGAAAAACATCGGCGTCTACAGCGCCTTCGGCTCTGAGCTGAATATCAACGGCGCCGTCAGGGCCCTGCGCGACCTGGGCACCGCCCCGGTCATCTCCTACCCACTCATCGTCTCGAAGACGCTCATGGTCTACACGACCTTCACACGCGACGACAACACCGACGTGCTGGTCAACCCCAAGACCCTCGTGACGAACATCCCTAAGGAACGCATGGTCGACCCGCGCACCCTGGACGTGATCCTCGTCCCCGGCGTCGCCTTTGACAAGCACGGCCACCGTCTGGGAAACGCCGGCGGCTACTTTGATCGCTACCTGCCCTACATTGGCCCGAACTGCATGACCATCGGCATCGCCTTCGACGAGCAGATTGCCGAAGAGATTCCCACCACCACGCACGACCGCGGCGTCCAGTACATCCTGACGCCGTCGCGTCTCATCGCCGCCGAACGCTAGCTACGCCCGCATGGCACGAGGGGCCGTGGGTATCGTGCCACTTTGGTCCGAAGGGACACCCCACCCCCGCACCGCGGCCGTGAACGCCGCTAGTAGGTGTAGCGGGTGGTGTAGTTGCTGCCGTTGCCGACGAACTCCGCGTCGCCGCCAGTCGCCTCGAAGGTCACGTCGATGCGCCCCCACTCGTCGACGCTCGCCTGGATGCTCGCCGTGATCCACCCCTTGTCTTGCAGATAGACCATGTTCCACGAATGGTAGATGTCGTTGGGCTGCACGTAGCCCGTGATGAGCTTGCAGGGAATCTGCTGGCTGCGGATCATCGCCGCCGCAAGCGACGCGTAGTCGAAGCAGATGCCCTTCTTGGTCGAGAGCGTGCGGTCGGGGCTGGGCACGTAGCCATCGCCGGGGTTCTTGGCAAACTCGTAGTCGTACTTGATCGTCTTGCTCAGCCAATGGTAGATCACCGAGACCTTCTCGGTGTCGGTCGAAAGCCCCGCGCACAGCGACTGCGCCTGCGCGACCGCCGCCGAACTCTCGTCGTAGCTGGAAAACACGTTGGGGTGCATGAAAGGCTGGAACTCGCTGTCGAGCTTGACGTCGATGCTCTTCGTGCCCTCGGTCGAGTACTTGTTGCCCGTCACGTTGCGATACACCGTGAGCTTGTAGGTGCCGTCGCCCATCTGCAGCGGGTAGTAGTTGGGCGCGCCGTCGCTGCTCAGGTCGTAGGTGTAGGTCTCGTCCTTCTCGAGGCGCACCTTGAACGTGCCCGCATCGCTCATCTTCACGCCGAGGTAGCCCTGCGCCACGTGGCTCGTGTCGACGCGTGCCGCGCCCACGCTCACCGCAGCGCCGTCGTCAAAGCTCGCATACACAGAATCCGTCGCGATGGGAGTTGCCGCGTCCTCCGCGGAACCGCCGGAATTCCCGGCCAGCTGCGAGCCGCCCGACACGAGCCCGTCCATCGCCTTGCCGAACTGCTGCCCTTGCTTGTTGACGTCTGACAGGCTGCACGCGCACATGCCAAAGACGAGTGCGAGCGAGCACATGACGCTCACGAGAAGCGATGCAATGCGTCCGCCGCGCGCACGACGACGCCGGATGTCACAGCCACGCCGCATGCGCTAGGCCCCGAGGACGAAGCGCGTCGTGAAGACGCCATTCGCGAGCGAATAGCGGATCTGCCCGCCGTAGCGCTCGACACTCGTGCGCGCCGAGCGGGTCCCGATGCCGCCCGCGCCGTGCTTCTGGCTCGCGGGAAGTCCGCTGCCGTCAAACGAGACGTCGTCGCGCGAGGAGTTTTTGATCTGGCAGATGAGCTTGCCCTTGCGATACGTCATCTTGAAGTCGATAAAACGCCGGCTCTCGCCGCGCTCGAGGCGCAGGCAGGCCTCATAGGCGTTCTCGAGCAGGTTGCTGACGAGCGAACCCAGCTCCATGGAGTCGACGTCGAGCTTCTCGGGGACGTCCGCGCGAATCTGCATGTCGATGCCCTGGTCCTGGGCGCGGTACGACCAGACCTTGAGGATGGAGTTGACCGTCAGGTTCTTGCAGTAGTCGACGTCCGGAACGAGGTTGTCGCCGCGCAGCCGCACGAGCTTGTCGCGTACCTCGCCTATCTTGCCGCGGTCGAGCTCGTCGATCATCACCTGGTAGAGGTGCCGCTGGTCGTGGCGCATACGGCGCTCCTTGTTCTCGTTCTCGCGGCGCTCCTCCTCGAGTTTTTCCTGGATCTGCTGCTGAGAGCGCAGCA
>JBJEHP010000075.1:0-3261 GCA_051876145.1 Coriobacteriales bacterium
AAGAGCATGGCCGCCTCGCTGTACGACCTCGACTCCGAGGACGGTGAGTAGCATGCCCATCGGACCCGCGCGTATGCCCTTGATGGACCACCTCGGCGAGCTGCGCCGCAGGCTCATGATCATCGTCGTCTGCCTGCTGGTTTCTGCCTGCGTGCTCTACGCGATCTCGCCGCAGATCATCGAGTTCCTCACGCTGCCCATCCAGGAGTTCATCCCCGACAAGCTCGTCGTGCTCAACGCCTTCGGCGGCTTCAGCCTGAAGTTTTTGGTCGCGCTGTTTGCCGCGGCCGTCGTCTGCAGTCCCATCATCTTCTGGGAAATCCTCGCGTTCTTCCTGCCCGCGCTCAAGCCAAACGAGCGCAGGATGGTGCTGCCGACCTTCTTCATCGCCGTCGCGCTGTTCGTGCTCGGCATGGTGTTCTGCTACGCGTTCTGCCTGAACGCGGCGTTTCAGTTCCTCATGGGCGAGAGCGCGTCGATCGGCACCGTCATGCCCGAGGCGGCAGACTACGTCAAGTACGTCATCTTGTTCCTGCTCGCCTTTGGCATCGCGTTCGAGCTGCCGCTCGTCGTGTTCTACCTCATCTTGTTCGACATCGTGCCGTACAAGACCATGCGCGCCAACTGGCGCTACGTCTACGTCGGCCTCATGGTGCTTTCCGCCGTCGTCACGCCGGACGCTTCCCCCGTGACGATGCTCATCTTGTTCGCGGCGCTGCTTGCCCTGTACGAGGTCGCGCTGTTCGTGGCGCGCATCGCACTCGCGCGCAAAATCAAGCGCCAGAAAGAGGCCGAGGCGCAAGAGGAAGCCGAGTAGCCCATGCACGAGATGTCGCTTTGCCAGGGAATCTTCGATTCGGTCGTGCCCGTTGCCAAGGCAAACGGGGCGACCAAGATCACCGAGATCACGCTCACCATCGGCGACATGACGATGGTCGTGCCCGAGGCCATGGAGTTTGCCTTCGAGGCGCTCTCGGAAGGCGACCCGCTGCTCGAGGGGGTCAAGCTCACGATGAACTTCGTCACCCCCAAGTCTCGTTGCCTCGACTGCGGCACCGAGTTTGAGCATGACCGCTTCCACCTGCACTGCCCCGAATGCAACAGCGACGCGACGATACTCATTGCGGGGCGCGAACTTGAAGTAGCCTCGATGGAAATCGAGTCACCCGACGACGAAGAAGACGAGGAGTAACCATGGCGCATATCGATCTGGAAACCAAGATTCTGAACAAGAACGACCGTCAGGCCGAGGAGAACCGCAAGCTTCTCGACGAAAAGGGCGTCTACATGGTCAACTTGCTCGCGAGCCCCGGTTCGGGCAAGACCTCTACCATCGTTGCGACGATCAAGGCGCTCAAGGACAAGTACCGCATCGCCGTCATCGAGGGCGACATCGCGAGCGACGTCGACTCGCAGACCATCAAGAGCATGGGCATCCCCGCCGTACAGATCAATACTGCCGGCACCTGCCACCTCGAGGCCGATATGCTCAAGCGCGCACTCGACGTCATCGACCTCGACAACACCGACCTCATCTTCATCGAGAACGTCGGCAACCTCGTGTGCCCAGCCGATTTCTACCTGGGCGAGAACATCAAGGCAATGATCTTGTCCGTTCCCGAAGGCGACGACAAGCCCCTCAAGTACCCCGGCATCTTCCAGGTGTGCGAGGCCGTCATCCTCAACAAGGTCGACGTCATGCCCGCCTTCACCTTCAACGAAGACCTGTTCAACGAGCATATCAACGACCTTAACCCATCCGCGGCCGTTTTCCGCATCGCCGCAGTCAAGGACGAGGGCGTCGACGAGTGGGCGTCCTGGCTCTCCGAGCAGATCGAGGCCGCCAAGTAGGGCTATGCCGCGAGTCGAGACGCGCCCTTAACCGTTCATCCGACTGCTTCGAATTGAAGTCCCCCTTCTGCCGACTGACTCTAAACTGTGAGTCACGACCGCAGAAGGGGGATTGTCTTTATGTCCGACTACACGCCAACGAATGCACCCGCGCAAGTGACCGAGCTCATGCTCGCCGGAATGGCCGGCAAGTCGAAGCTCCCCGTCGTGAAGATGTTATTGCTGGGAATACTCGCTGGCGCGTTCATCGCGTTTGGTGCGGAGGCCTCGAGCCTTGCCGCGCATAACGTCACGCAAGTCGGGATTCAGCGTCTCATCATGGGCTGCGTCTTTCCCGTCGGCCTCATCATGGTCGTGCTGCTGGGCACAGAGCTCTTCACCGGCAATTGCATGATGGTTGCCGCCGTCGCCGACAAGCGGGTCAAGTTCGCCATGCTGCTGCGCAATTGGGTCGTTGTCTACCTCGGCAACCTGGTCGGGGCCGCTTTGATCGTGTTGCTTGTGAGCGCAACGGGGCAGCTTGGGTACAGCTCGAACGGCCTGGCAGTGCTCACGATAAAGATTGCCGCTGCAAAGACGGGCCTGAGCTTTGGCGCGGCATTCGCCGGCGGCATCCTCTGCAACGTGCTCGTATGCGTCGCTGTGCTTTTGGCCATGGCCTCGAAGAGCATCATCGGCAAGATCATGGGTATCTGGTTCCCCATCATGGCGTTCGTGCTCTCCGGATTCGAGCACAGCGTTGCCAACATGTACTACATCCCCGCGGGAATCTTCGCCTCGATGAACCCGGCCTATGCCGCCGCGGCGCAAGATGCCGGCGTTAACATGGCCAACCTCAACGCGTTGGGCTTCTTGGGCAACATCATTCCCGTCACGCTCGGCAACATCGTCGGCGGCGCAGCCATCGCGCTGGTCATGTGGTTCTGCTTCGCGCGTAACAAGAAGCAGGCGTAGTACCCGGCACGCGAGAACCGTCGGCCAGGGTTACTCCGCTAACTCGCTGATACGCTCCATCTCGTCGACCACCTTGGACGGCCAGTCCCAGCTCGAGCAGTAGATACCACCCAAGCGGCTCACCGAGCCTGCCGTGGCCATGCCCGTCTTGGAACCCGTGAGCCCCTTGTGCCAGCTCTCGATGGCGCTGGCCCATGACTTCCAGCTCGCAGCTCCGGCATACGGGTTGCTGTCCGCGGCGCCCCAGCCCCAGGCGTTGTGGGGCTTGATGCAGTACACGCCGGCAGACGATTCCACGACGCTGACCGCGGCGCTCAGGCGCGGGTCAACCTTCTGCTCGTACGCCTGCGCCGCCATCTCCTTGCCGCATCCTTTTAGAGGAGATGAGACGCCGGAGCGGCCATCGTATTGTTCAAAGAAGAAGTCGATTGCCGCACCCCATTTGGCGACGAAGGC
>JBJEHP010000076.1:0-3213 GCA_051876145.1 Coriobacteriales bacterium
TCGGGTAAGTCGCCTGGGGACGAGGGCAGAAAAACGGACATCCGCCATGAAAAAGCGGATGCTGGTGTCCTGATGGCGGATATCGAGGGCGCATTCACTTTTAAAATTACTGGCACTGCCACCTTTGATAATCCGGTGGTTTGTTGGTCGATGCAGAAGGCACAGTACGAGGAGCGTGCATGGATTTCGACGACTACGAGGTGAGCATCAGAAAGTACACAGGGGGCAATCCTGTCGTGCAGGTGCCCGAAGGCGTGAGCGCGATCGGCGCGCATGCCTTCGAGAACCATGCCGAGATTCACGAACTCGTCATCCCCGAAGGCGTCGTCGAGATAGGAGAGCGTGCGTTTTCGTCGTGCATGAACCTCGAGCGCATCGAGCTGCCCTCGACGCTCGAGGTGCTGGGCGCGGGTGCGTTTCGCGGCTGCCGCAAGCTCGAGCGCGTCGTCTTGCCCGACGGGGTCAGGGCAATCGAGCGCCAGACGTTTCTGCGCTGCAGCTCGCTTACGGAGGTCGTGTTCTCCGGACATCTCGAGTCTATCGGCGACGAGGCGTTCCAGAAGTGCGTCTCGCTTGGGAGCTTGCAGCTACCCGAGGGTCTGCGCAGCATCGGCGAGCAGGCGTTTCGCATGTGCAACGCGCTCGAGGCAGTCGTTGTCCCCACAGCTGTCGCGTCGATGGGCGCGGAGGCCTTTGCACGCTGCGAGGGCTTGAAGGCGATTCGCCTTCCCGAGCACGTGCGCTCGATTGCCCCTGGGGCTTTCGAATCGTGCGAGCACCTGGAGCTCGTCGAGCTGCCGGACGGGCTCGAGCGCATCGAGAGCAGGGCGTTCGCGTCGTGCCACAACCTGCTGCAGCTCCAGTACCCGCCAACGCTCGCGTACGTTGCCGAAGACGCATTCGCCGGTGTGGGGGAGCAGTAGCTTCGGCGCCTTCGAGATGGCGGGCGGGCGCAAGAAAAATGCTGTCGACCCCTTCTCGAATCTCGGAAAGCGTGGTAGACTACTTTTTCGCGTGTTCAAAGTATTTCAGCGTGTCGTAGGTTTTGGGCACACTGTGTAGGAAAGGTAAGTAACGATGGCAGTACCTAAGCGTAAAACTGGCAGGATTCGCACCCATTCTCGTCGTTCCGCAAACGACAAGTGCGCCACGATCGGCCGCTCCATTTGCCCGCAGTGCGGCGAGGTCAAGCGTCCTCATACCGTATGCCCGAGCTGTGGCTACTACAAGGACCGCGAGGTCCTCTCGGTCGAGGACTAAGCCCCTCCCCATCCAGCATCTTTGATGAAGAGTCGGCGCCCACAAAGTGAGCGCTGGCTCTTTTGCTATGCTGTTTTTCGTTTTCTTCCACAATCGCCCAGACGGTGGTCTGCACGTTAGACAAGAGGCAGGTCAGCGTCTGGACGATGCCGAGAAAGGTGCCCGTCTATGTCGCAGGTAAAACTGGTCGTCGACGCAATGGGCGGCGACGACGCGCCCGATGTGGTCTTGGAGGGCGTCGAGCAGGCGCTTTTGGAAGACCCGGAAATCTTTGTCTACCTGACTGGCCCGGCAAAGGTCGTCGTGCCCTTTGCCGAAGGACACGAGCGCTGCGAGGCAGTGCCCGCCGAGGAAGTCATCGGGATGGGGGAGCACCCCGCCAACGCGGTGCGCAAGAAGAAGGATTCCTCGATCGTCGTCGGCTGCCGGCTCGTGAAAGAAGGCAAGGCGGCAGGATTCTTCTCCGCAGGGTCGACCGGCGCGTGCATGTCGGCAGCGACGCTTGTCATCGGCCGCATCAAGGGCATCAAGCGTCCTGCCATCGTGAGCGTCATCCCCTCTCCCGCGGGCAAGACCGTGTTCACCGACATGGGGGCAAACGCCGACTGCAAGCCGGAGTATCTCGTGCAGTTCGCGCTGATGGGGCGCGTGTACGCCCAGGCCACGCTCGGCATTGACGACCCGACGGTCGGGCTGCTCAACATCGGCGAGGAGGAGACGAAGGGCTCGCAATTTGCCCAGGAGTGCCATGCCGTCATGAAGGAGCAGGTTCCCAACTTCATCGGCAACGCAGAGGGCAAGAACATCGCGCTGGGCGGCTTCGACGTGATCGTCACCGACGGCTTCACCGGAAACGTGGCACTGAAGACCTTCGAAGGCGCGGCCAAGGCGCTGCTCAAGGGCATAAAAGAAGCGCTGCACTCGTCGCTCAAGGCAAAGATCGGCGGGCTGCTCATCAAAGACGCGCTCAAGGACATGATGGCGAGCGTATCCACCGAAGAGTTTGGCGGCGCGCAGCTGCTGGGCGTCAAGGGCGTGTGCCTGATCGGCCATGGCAACAGCTCCGCACGCGCGATTCGCAGCGGGGTGCTCGCCACGGCGCGTGCGATCAGGCAGGACATGCCCGGCCGTCTGACCGCCGAGCTCGACAAGATTCGCGCAGCACAGGCTGCTCCAACGCAAGAAGCAGGCGAATGACAATGACAGATACCCCAAAATACCAGGTCAACCCCGCGTACCTCAGAAACATCGAGGACACCGAGGCCATCTTGGGCTATGAGTTCAAGGACAAGGCGCTGCTCGAGGCTGCGCTCACGCATCCTTCTGCGGCCAAGCATACCAAGACGACGTTCAACTACGAGCGCCTCGAGTTTTTGGGCGACTCCATCTTGGGCTGCGTGGTGGCATGCGACCTGTTCGAGCGGTACCCCGACCTCGAGGAAGGCGGGCTGACCCGTATCAAGGTCGCGCTCGTGGCGGGCTCGACGCTGTCGAAGATTGCCGCCGAGAACGGCATCGGCGAGCAGATCATCTTCGGCGAGAGCGAGACCGGCACCGATGGGCGCGGTCTGCACTCCGCACTCGAGAACGTGTACGAGGCGCTCGTCGCGGCGCTGTTTTTGGACGGCGGCATCGAGGCGGCCCGCGCCTGGATCGTGCGCACCCTCGGCCCATACGTGAGCAAGGACATCGCAGCAGAGCCCGAAAGCCCCAAGTCGTCGCTGCAGGAGTACCTGCAGGCGCGCCAGAAGAAGCCCGAGTACCAGATCACGGGATACGACGGGCCGCCGCACGACCGCGTCTTCTACGCCCGCGTGACCGTGGGTGGCGAGGTGCGCGGAGAGGGCAAAGGCCGCTCCAAGAAAGAGGCCGAGGCGCAGGCAGCGCAAAGGGCGCTCGAGAGCTACGGCCAAAATTAGGCCCGCAGACCCGTTGCGACGTCTTGGCCGCGGC
>JBJEHP010000077.1:0-3200 GCA_051876145.1 Coriobacteriales bacterium
CTCGTCGAGGCGCATGACCTTCTCGTCGGCGGCGACCATGCACTTATAGCCGTAGTCCGTGATCTCCACGCAGTGGCAGCGCTTGTCGTCGGGGTTGACGGAAGTTGTCACAAGCCCCTTGGACTCGAGGCGCTTTACCATGCTCGAGGCGGCGGGGTTGGAGATGCCGAAGAACTCCTCGATGCGGCGGTTGGGGATGGATTCTCCGCGGCGTTGCGCCAAGAAGAGCAGCACGCCCGCTTGGGAGGCGGTGACGGCCTCGCCTTTGAGTGCTGCTGCCATCGCCCCGGTCAGCGCGAGGTCGAGCGTCTTCAAACGGTCGACGATGCTTGTCTCTGTGCGAAGCGAGCGTTCGGCCATCTCGGTCCTTTCGAGTGCTCGGGTTATTCCGGGGTAGATATATAACACGTTATATAAATTGACGTAAGGGGTATTCGATGTGACGGCGCGACAATCGCGTATGCTGTACCGCGTGAAAACGCGCACGCCCCTGGGGCTGCTGACGACTATTGGAAGAAGAGGGGCGGGGACTATGAAGGTCTTCTATTTCACGGCGACGGGCAACGGACTTGCCATCGCAAAGGCGATCGGCGGCGAGGCTATCTCTATTCCGCAGGCGCTGAAGGAGGGAACGCCGCGCTACGAGGACGGCGTCATCGGCATCGTCACGCCCACCTATGCCGGCAATCCCGCGCGCATCGTGGTCGAGTTTCTGAAGCGCGTCGACCTCGTCGCGGACTATCGCTTTGCCGTGGCTTCGTATGGCGGCGTCATGGGCAACCCCCTGAAGCCGCTTGCCGCTGCGGCGGCGGGCAAGGGCTGGAACTTCGACTACACCGCCAGCGTCAAGATGGTCGACAACTATCTCCCGCTGTTCGACGTCGCGTCTGAGCGGGAGAAGAAGGACCAAGGCGAAATAGGGGAGGCAATCGAACGTATTGCCAAAGATATTGCCGCCCAGAAGCACTCGGTTGCGCGCGTCGGCGTCGGCAACGCGATCTACGGCAAGGTGGGTGGCCTGGCCTACAACAAGATTGCCGGTCCCAAAGTGGCGCGCGATTCGTTTACCGTCAGCGATGCTTGCATCTCGTGCGGCATCTGCGCGCGCTTCTGTCCGGCGGGAAACATCACCGTGGAAGAGGGGCAGCACCCCGTGTTCGGCGATGTCTGCCTGGGCTGCTACGGCTGCGTGCACATCTGCCCGCATAACGCGATTCATGCCAAAGGCGAGAAGAGCGCCGCGCGCTGGCGCAACCCCGATGTTACGGCCAAGGAGCTCCTCGACGCCAACACCCAATAACCCGAAAAAAGGCACGAGGGGCCGTGGGTATCGTGCCCGAACATTCTAGGCTGGGGATGGGACACGGGCTATAAAGCGTCGCTTTAGCGCGTGCCCCAAGTGTTGGCGAAAGGTCCGCTCGGTGCGGGGCTGTGCCGTTGCGGGGCCGCGAGCCTTTGCGTCTTGAAATTAGCTCGCGTTTGAACGGAAAATCGCGCTTATCGGGGCGCAAATGTCCTCTGACGCGAGTTAATCTTTTCGCTACGTGGTTGCTAGCGCAACCCCGATGTCTCACGGCCAAGGAGCTCGTCGACGCCAACGCCCAGTGACACGAAGGACCGGGGGTATCGTGTCAAAATGGCATGAAGTGCCGGGGGTATCGTGTCAGACGGGACCTTCGATCGCCGCGAGCCCGTCTGCGGAAAGACCCGAGCGAGCTGTCGTGGCGAAGCGAAGCGTGGTCGTAGCGTATGAAGACGGAGAGGAAGGTTGTTGAAGTGATCGAGATTCGCGCGTATTGCCGGGAGGATGTTCCCGAGATGACCGCCATCTGGAACTCGGTGGTGGAAGACGGCATTGCGTTTCCGCAGGATACGCCGCTTGACGAGGAAGGTGCTGCCGAGTTCTTCTCACTGCAGACGCATTGCGGCGTCGCCGTCGAGGACGGCCATGTGCTCGGGCTCTACATCCTGCATCCCAACAATGTGGGGAGATGCGGTCACATCGCAAATGCGAGCTATGCCGTGGCCCGGGACGCGCGGGGCAAGGGGATAGGGCGGATGCTCGTCGAGGACTCCATGACGCAGGGGAGGGCGAGCGGGTTTCGCATTCTGCAGTTCAACGCGGTGGTTGCCACCAACATGGGCGCGCGGCATCTGTACGAGAGCTTGGGGTTCGTGCAGCTCGGCACCGTCCCCGGCGGTTTCCGCATGCCGGACGGCACCTACGCCGACATCTGCCTCTACTACCACGACCTCGAATCGTGAAATGACACAAGGGGCCGTGGGTATCGTGTCATCTTGGCACGAGGGGACACCCCCGGGTGCGCCGTCTGCCTACGCTTCGAGCGTAAACCTGAAGATGTCGCCCCAGCGGCGGCGCAGGGCTATCTGAGCACTCCGGTTGGTGTTGTCGTAGACAATCGACCACTGCGTGTTGCTCGTGATGCTTTCCGGGTTGGGTTCCTGCGAGGCGGCCTTGAGCGCTTGCCAGGCGACTTCCGTGCTCTGGTCTCCCTCGTGGGCGTCGAGTATTCTCAAGATGGCTTCTTCGCGCTCCTTGCCATGCCCCAAGATGCCGTTCTTCTGGTTTGGCAGCACCATGTTTTGGTAGCGTGCGAAGAAGTTGGTCATCTGGCGGACAGGCAGGTCGATCAGGGGACGGTCCGGATCGTACGGGTCGTATTCGATGGCACGGCTGTCGCCCGATGCGTCGTTGAGAAAGAAATGGTAGTCGCGGTCCGCCATGGCGTGCATGTCGTAGCGTGCCAGCAGCTCCACAGCCTCCTGCGTGCTGGCCGCTCGATCGAGCACGAGGCGTATGGCAAGCGCGGTGTTGATGTGCTGTCTGCCCGAGACCTGGTGGGTGGGCGCGCTATCGAGCGTGAGGACAGCTATCGACACGCCGCGCTCGTTGACTCCGTCAAGACATGCGAACGGGGCCATCAAGCAGGCGGCTTTGGTCGCCTTGCTCGCCAGTGCGTCGTTTGACCTGAGGTTGTTGAGACATGCGAAGGCAATCGACCGGTAGCCGTTTTTCGGGCTGCACCGCGTGAGCAGCGAGGAGGTGTTGTCCCTGAAGTCGTAGTTGCGGCCCGTGAGCACGGCGCCTTCTCGCGTGACGGCGCGAAACGCGCTGCAGGCAAACGAAGGCATTTGCACTTCGATTTCGATGCCCGGCAGTACCTGTGCAAAAACGGCCT
>JBJEHP010000078.1:0-11860 GCA_051876145.1 Coriobacteriales bacterium
CATGCAAAGTGTGCTCACCTTTGTATTGAGAAGGCGCCTCACTATCATTGGTGTTTTGAGACTTCGTGAAAGATTTACTTGGTGGGGGGGTAATGGTGCCCTCTGAATTCCCTCTTCGCGGGTGATAACGAAATCCTGTGCCATCTTTTTCCAAGGCAGCCTTGCGCAACTGTAGGACAGCCGTTGCGGCCTTTGCTCCCAACGAGGCGGCCGGCTGGTCAGAAACAAGCCCGCCGACAAGTGTTGGACTTCAACTAAGGCGGCGTTATGGGATGCATGCGGACTATATGCAGAGATGCGATGCTAAAATAATCACAAATGAATAAATCTCGGCTTTATTGGAGACGCAATGGGGAAAAGGCTTGAGTTGTGCTTATTGGTGTGTGTGACCGCGGTGCTGCTTGGAGTCCCTCAGGCGTGGGCCGCCTCCGAAGTTGACAGCACTCTTGGACTGCAGGAGGTAGAGGAAAGCCAACAGACACCTGAAGAAACCCCCGGAGGAGAGCTGCCCGCCTCCTCCTTGTGCTCATCTAGGCAGGCAGATGCCGAGAATCATCTCGCTACGCACATAGACGGAGAGGGATCCGTGCTTTCCAAAGACTCCGCCGCGACCCCCTCCGGGCCCGTCAAGCCCGAGCCCGTGGTGAGCGCCGTCTCCGACGGCAGGGTCGGCCTGTCCTGGGCGCCGGTCTCCGGCGCCGAGCGCTACGCGGTCGCCAGCAGGAATAGCGATGGGTCCTACCGCACGTACGACTACAACGTGCGCGGAACGTCGCGAACGGTGTCGGGCCTGGTGAACGGGGTGGAATACTACTTCCTCGTCCAGTCGTTCGCGGGTGGGGCTTGGTCCCCCTTCTCGGAGGCCGACCTCGTCGCCGCCACGCCTGCCGACACGGCGTCCCCTGCCTCCGTCGGCGCCTCGGACGCGGGCGATGGGTCGGTGAAGATCGTGTGGGAGCCCGTTTCTGGCGCAGACCGGTACGCCGTTGCCGAGGTTCTGCGTGATGGCAGCTATCGCCCGCTCGACAACGACATCGACGGCTCCGTCTGCTCCTACACGGCGAGGGGGCTCTCGAACGGGTTCGAGCATCGCTTCCTGGTGCAGGCGCACTCCCCCGCGCTCGGCGGGGACTGGTCTGCGCTCGCCGCCCCGACCGCCGCCGCGACCCCCTCCGGGCCCGTCAAGCCCGAGCCCGTGGTGAGCGCCGTCTCCGACGGCAGGGTCGGCCTGTCCTGGGCGCCGGTCTCCGGCGCCGAGCGCTACGCGGTCGCAGTGAAGATTGGGAGAGCCTATGCGACGTACACTTATGATTGCAAGGGCACGAGTTATGAGATAAAGCATCTGTACGGTGGGGTCGATTATCAATTTCTTGTTCAAGCGTATATTGATGGAATGTGGTCGTCTTTTTCTGAGTCGGATCTAGTTGTTGTTGCCCCGATGGGGCGCATGAAATCAGATCTGCCAATAGATGACCTGGCTTGGTATGAAATCGCTCTTGCTCACGATAGCAGTCGCGTTTTGGCTGTGGAAAACGGCAATAGGGCAACAGGAACTTCCGTCGTTGTGAACGCTCGCAAGGGTTGGCATTCGCAGCTCTTTCAGTTCGTGTGGAACGGGGGATACTTCTCCATCCTGAATGCTGCGTCGAATAAGTATCTCGCTGTCTCAAAAAATGGCCACCTGCAAACTACGGGTAGCATTATTTCGAGCGAAAGCTTGTTTTCTGTCTGCAAGAACGATGATGGGACATTGTCGTTGTGGACGCTTGGGGTACATCCATTTGATCAGGGGCTGCTGATCGCGGAGAAGACAGCGCAAATCACTGCAGACGATTCGAATTACGGAAAGTTCGTTCTAGAGCGTATTTCAGATTTTCTGGTAGAAACTCTGTACACGATTGCGCCAAGCTATGGATCTGTTGGCGCGGGAGTACAAAATTCCTCTGCTGCGAGCAGGGAAAACGTCGTTACCCAAGTTTCGAGCACTGGGTTTCAGCAAAAATGGCTTGCGAAGCGTGTCGCCGAGAATACTTACACGTTTCGTAACGTTAACTCAGGGCTCTACCTTGCTGTTATCAATGGGATCGCGTGTCAATATGTTGATGAAAACAACGCTTGTTCACAGTGGCGACCATCTGTAGCTGTGGGTTATGTTCGTCTGACTAACGTGCTGACGGGTGAGGATCTCACCATCCCAAATAGCACTCGAAATCTCGGAATCAATTTGGTCGACTCCGTGTTCGATGGTTCTGCGGGGCAGCTGCTGGAGCTCAGTACTACTAATGCTCTTGATCCCGGCACCTATTTCATAGCTTCTTCTGTTGACACTTCAAAAGTGATCGGAATTGAGAATGATTCAGATAGTAACGGGGCAAACATTAGGGTCTGGGATAACAGTGGCGCTTGGAGTCAAAAGTGGAAGTTGTCTCTTAACGCTGATGGAACATGCTCTATAACGAACGTGCGAAATCACAAAGCGCTGGATATCGACGATCATCTTGTTAGCGGTTCCAATGTTAAGCTATGGGAAAGTTGGTCCGGAGCGGCGGATCAACGTTGGATTGTGACCTGGGATGGAGCATTTAGATTCTTATCGGCGAAAGACCATTCTTATGCGTTAACGCTTGAGGGCGCGGGGGTAGCAAATGGCACGAATGTTTGTGCGGACCTCGTGCCGAGCAATCAGCAGGATTGGTATTTATTTAAGACATCTTATCACCCATATTCGCCCCTTATCCAATCGATGGTCGATCGTGCCCAGGGCTTCTCGAGCAGAACTGGGTGGCTGGTCCTAGTCAGCCGGTCGGATTGCCATGTGGCCGTTTTCTCAGGCGGCAGGGGTAACTGGGGCCTCTACGATGACTTCGCATGCGTTGTCGGCGCGTCCTCTTCTCCGACGATAACCGGCACCTACACAACGCAGAGCAGACGCCCCTCGCTGGATACCGATTCGCGTGCGCGCTACTGCACGCAGATCCATGGAGGGTACTTCTTCCACACGATTCTCAGCAGCAACTCGGAGCTGGGGCACTGGGCATCGCATGGGTGTGTCCGCCTCCCGGTAGAGAAAGCCCGTTGGATTTATTACAATCTCCCATTAGGGTCGACGGTTAACATCTACTAGCAACACGAGAGGGGCCCGTTCGCGGGCCCCTTGCTTTTATATGGGAGGAGGAGCGCCCCGTTGAATCATCTGCCGCGTGTCCTCATCCTCATGGCGACCCATAACGCGCAGGTCACCATTGCCAAGCAGCTCGACACCATCTTTGGGCAGACGGGCTGCGAGATCTCGCTGTGGGTAGCCGACGACAGCTCCTCCGATAACACCTACCACATCCTGGAAACCTACGCTGCCGAGCACCAGACCATGCGCATCCTGTTCAACACCGAGCGCAGGGGCGTGGAACGGCGCATGTTCGACCTGTTCCATGCCTGCAAGCCCGACGAGTTCGACTACATCGGCTTTGCCTATCAGGACGAGGAGTGGCGCCTGGGCAAGCTCGAGGCGGCCATCACGCGCATCTCGGCCAATACCAGCAGGCCAGAGCTCTACTACGGCAATGTGAAGAAGATCGACCTGAACGGCATTCCGCTGGGCAACGACTACGACGGTTACGATGAATGCGTGGAAAAGCAGGCGAGCCTGCTGCTCGTTCCCAATTGGGCTCATGCGAGCACCATGCTCATGAACCGTGCGCTGGTCAAGCTGATCCAGGCGAATCCGGTGCGCGACTACGGGCGCGATTTCTGGACCTGGATTCATGCGGCTGCGCTTTTCTGCGGCGGCTACGTGTACGGAGACCTCTCCCACGTGTACGTGACGCGGCGCACGCTCGAGATGGAGCGCTACGACAACGCGCCTGTCCCAGAGACGCCCGAGCAACGCACGAAATTTGCCGCGACGCTCCTGCGCGAGTACAAGCCGCAGATGCCGGACGAGGTAGTGGGCGTGGTGGAAGAAGTCGCCCTGCGCCAGGCGTCGGCCAAGTGTCGTGCCTCGCTGGCGCGACGCGCAGATATCGCTGTTCCCGCAGGTCAGAGCCTCTCGAAGCTGCGCCTGGAACTTCTAGCAGGCAGGTTGTAGCCCGCCCGCAACTCGCCCCCTAGGGCTCGTCGTCGCCCGATCCTTCGCCAGATTCGCTCTTGCCAGATTCACCGCCGGCGGTGCCGCCCGTACTGCTAGAGCCTGCCGACGCGGACCCACTGCTGTTTCCAGTCCCCGAGCTCTGGGTTGGGCCGACGGTATCGGAATCCTGGTCGGGGCCGCTCGCCGCGCCCGTGTCGTAATCGCGGTAATGGCTGCTGTCGTACTGGTTGTTCTTGAAGCTACGCTCGGCAGAGGAGTATTCCGAGCTGCCCTCGTCGTAGCCGGTAAAGTTCCACGTGCTCGAGTCGAGGTACTGGATCTTCTCCGTGGTCGTGGGGAACTGCTGGATCTCGGAATTCTTGAGCGCGGCGTTCATGTACGTGCGCCAGATGGGGCCGCAGGTGGAGCCGCCGTACTTGCCGGTCGCCTTTTCCTCGCGGTAGCCCGCCCACACGGCCGTTGCCAGCTGCGGGGTGTAGCCGCAGAACCACAGGTCGCGGCCGTGCTCGGAGGTGCCGGTCTTGCCGGCGGCCTCTTGGCCGGAATACAGGCTCGCGGATGTGCCGGTGCCGTACTCGACGACCGTCTTGAGGATGTCGGTCGCTTCAGAGGCAATCGCGGCAGAAAACGCGCGCGTGCCCTGCGTGTACTTGTGCGAATAGACCGTCTCGCCCTTGGAGTTCACAATCTCCGTCACAGAGACCGGCTCGTGGTACATACCGCCATTGGCGATGGTCGCGTACGCGCTCGCCATCTCCAGTGCGTTCACGCCTTGGGCGCCCAACGTGAGCGAGTCGTAGGGCTGTAGGTCAGAGGTGATGCCCGCGGCGTGTGCCATGTCCACCACGCTCTGCGCGCCGATGCCGTGGATGAGGCGGCCGTACACGGTGTTGACGGAGTAGGTGGTGGCCTCGCGGATGCTCATGTACCCGCCGCCTTCGCCTTCGGAGTTGTTGACCGTCCAGTTGGTGCCGATGGTGGCGGGGCTGTCGGCGTTGATGTAGGTGTTGTCGGGGTCCACGCCCGCTTGCAGCGCGGCGAGCAGCGTGAACGTCTTGAACGACGATCCCGCCTGCCTGCTCATCTGCGTGGCCAGGTTGAACTGGCTCGCGTTGTAGTCCTTGCCGCCCACCATGGCGACGATATTGCCGTTGCTCGGGTCGATAGAGACCAGCGCGCCGTCAAACCCGGAGTCTTGGTACTTCAGGCCGTCCTGGATTGCCTTGTTGGCAGCTTGCTGGTCGTTCACGTCGAGCGTCGTGTAGACCTTCAGTCCGCCCTTGGAAAGCTCCGATTCCGAGAACTTTCCCGAGTCTTCGAGCTGTTGGCGGATGTAGTCCACGAAGTGCGGGGCGATGTTTGCGATCTCGTCGTCTTTGGCGGAAGACTCGGAGAGTTTGGGCTGGTCGTTGATGGTGGCGTCGTACTCCGCCTGCGTGATGTAGCCGTTGGAGAGCATGCGGTTCAATACGGTTGTACGGCGCTTGAGCGCGGCGTCGTAGTGCTCGCGCGGGTTGTTGGCGTTGGGGGATTGCGGGATGCCGATGAGCAGCGCCGCCTCCGAAAGCGTCAGGTCCTTCGCGCTTTTTCCAAAGTAGTCGCGCGAGGCTGCCTCGATACCGTAGCAGCCGTCGCCGTAGTTGACGACGTTCAGGTACATCGTGAGGATTTCATCCTTGGAGTACTGCTCTTCCACCTTGCCGGCAATGTACATCTCGCGGACTTTGCGCTGGACGCTGCGGGTGGTCATCTCGTCGAGCAGGACCGTGTTGCGCACGAGCTGCTGGGTGATGGTGGAGGCGCCTTCGGAGGTACCGCCCGCGTTCAGGTTGACGAACAGCGCGCGGATGATGCCCACCGGGTCGATGCCGCTGTGGCTGTAGAAGCGCTCGTCCTCGGTTGCCACCGTGCCCTCGAGCACATAGGGCGAGATCTCGCTCTTGTCGACTTCGATGCGGTTTTCCAGGGTGATCTTGCCAAGGACCGTGGTGCGGTCGTTCGCGTAGATGGTGGTGATGCCGGATTCCGTGTAGGACTCGAGGTCGGAATAATCGGGCAGGTCCGAAAGCCAGCTGCTCACCACGATGCCTGCGGCTATCACGCCAAAGATGATGACGCCTGCAATTGCGCCGATGACGGTCATGACTGTGACGGAACGGCGCTGCGCTCGATCGCGGCGCTTGCGCTTGCTGTGTAACGACGCCACACGGCCTCCTATACTGCGTTTCTGCTGCTGCATTTGCAGAGTCTGTTGCTTGCATTATGCCCTAAAAACGGGCCGTATGCGGGGCGTCCGGGCATTGGGGGAGTGTAATCCTTTCAGACTAACTTCAGGCAGAGCACATACACTCCGCATAACCTAGAATACGATTGGCCCCGGTTGTGGGCTGACCGCAGAGAAAGAGACCGGTATGAACGTTCTGATTGCAGAAGACGAGGTGCGCCTGGCAAACGCCATCGCGCAGATTCTCCGCGAAAACAAGTACCAGGTGGACGTCACCTACAACGGCAAAGACGCGCTGGCCTATATTACCGGCGCGGACTACGACGTGTTCGTGTGCGACGTCATGCTGCCCGGCATGGACGGCTTCCAGATTGTCCACGAGGCGCGCAAGCAGGGCGTGAGCACACCCATCATCATGCTCACGGCGCGGACGTCGCTAAGCGACAAGGTTACCGGGCTCGACGCCGGTGCAGACGACTACCTCACCAAGCCCTTCCAGCCCGCAGAGCTCATGGCGCGCCTGCGCGCGCTGACCCGCCGGCAGGGCGAGCTGGTCGTCGACGAGCAGACGGCGGGGGACCTCAAGCTCGGGCTGAGCACGTCCGAGCTCTCGTGCAACGGCAAGACGGTTACGCTCTCATATAAGGAGTTCGAGCTCATGCGGCTGTTCATGTCGAACCTCGCGCAGACGCTCCCCAAAGAGACCCTCATCGCGCGCGTCTGGGGCGTGGATTCCGATGCGGACGACAACAATGTCGAGGCCTACATCTCGTTTCTGCGCAAGAAGCTCAAGTACCTTGGGTCCAACGCGCAGATCGTGACGCAGCGCAAGGTGGGGTACCGTCTCGAGGCCCCCGTGGGCGAGTAGGTTGCGGGAAAGATGCTCAAGAAGTTCAGACGACGCTTCATCCTCATCACCATGGTGCTCGTGGGCATCGTGTCGTTTATCGCATTCGCGGCAATCGGGTTCAACAACTACAGCACCGTGAAGGGCGATGTCGATCATACCCTCGAGATGGCGGTGAGCGATACTGGCTCGACGCAGGCGTTCCCGGGCTTTGGGCGCGGAAAGGGCGACGGGAACGGCTGGCACGGGCAGGGGCAGCGCATGCGTAACATTCCCGTGCTCGCGGTGACCATCTACCTCGACAACCCGGGCTACATCGTCACGGACGCATCTTCCACGGCGATCATCGAGGACAGCGACACCCTGCAAGACGTGGTGTCGGCGGCGCTTGCCGATGGGGCAGAAAGCGGCAAGCTCGCGGACTACGGGCTCTATTACCGGCTTTCCACCAGCAGCACGAGCTATCGCCTTGCGTTTGTGAGCGCCTCGCAGGTCGAAAGTGAGCTGCTCCAGTCCCTCGGAGTGCTCGTGGCGCTGTGGGCGGTGCTCATGCTCGCCATCTTCGCGATTACCGTGTTCTTGTCGCGCTTCGCGACGCGCCCGGTCGAGCGCGCCTGGAAAGACCAGCAGCGCTTTATCGCGGACGCGAGCCACGAGCTCAAGACGCCGCTCACCATCATCATGGCCGACGCGGCAATTCTGGCAGACAACCCCGATGCCACGGTCAGAGAGCAGGGCGCGTGGGTCGAGGGCATCTCCGCAGAGGCCACGCGCATGCAGCACCTGACCGAAGACATGCTCACGCTGGCGCAGGCAGATGCGGGTATCGATACCAAGCAGCTCATGTCGGATGTCGACTTGAGCTCGGTCGTGGAAGGCCAGGTGCTGCAGTTCGACGCCGTCGCCTTCGAGCGTGGCCTCACGATCGAAGACGAGGTCGAAGAGGGGCTGCATGTGCAAGGCGACGAGATGCGGCTCGAGAGCGCCGTCAAGACGATCCTCGAGAACGCGTGCAAGTACTCGGAGCAGCCGGGCACGATCGCGCTCAAACTCACGCATGTCAAGAACCAGGCGGTGCTGACCGTGCATAACGGGGGCGACCCCATCCCCTCGGAGGACCTGCCGCACCTGTTCGACCGCTTCTACCGCTCGGACAAGGCGCGCACGCACGAGGGCGAGGCGGCGAGTTTTGGGCTGGGGCTTTCCATTGCCAAGTCGACGGTCGAGATGCACGGCGGGACGATTGCGGCGGCCTCGGATGCCTCGGGCACGACGTTCACGATCAAACTGCCGTTGGCCAAATAATTGCGTGTCCGCTGGGCGGAGTTTCCGGCGCTTTGGGAATGTTGTCCGTGACTAACTCAAGGGTGGGGCGGTAGAGTGCCAGTAGCTTTTCAGCTACCGAGAAGGCGGCTCCTTTTGGTGCCGTGTAGAGAAGGGAAGACTCATGGCAGTAAAGATTGACCAGGATACCTGCATCGCGTGCGGCGCTTGCGCAGATACCTGCCCGGTGGGCGCTCTGACCGTCAACGATTACGCTGAGGTCAACGAGGACGAGTGCATCGAGTGCGGCGCTTGCATTTCTGCTTGCCCCGTCGACGCTCTGAGCCTGTAAGCTCGAGTACGCGAGCATAGATTTGTGTTGGAGGGCCTGCCTTTCGGGGCAGGCCTTTTGCGTGTTCGGAGGCGTGCGTGCGGCACGGGAGCGTCACGAAAGCTCGCAAGGGGGACGGAAATCAGGCGAAATCCGTCTCCCTCGGGGCGTCCCGCGGCAGAATCCGTCACCCTCGGCGAGTCCCGTGGCAACTATCCCGCTGGGATGTCATGAAAGCAGGCGAGGGAGACTGGGCGCGGGCGAGAGGCGTCTCCCTCGGGCGCTCCTGTGGCGGGGGATTTCTCCTTCGGAGTGAGTCGCGGCAACTCTCCTCCCCGCCTGCCACGGAAGCGCCCGAGGGAGAAATACGCAGACGAAGTCCTTCGCCCTTGGGCGGTCTCGCGGCAAGAAGCGTCTCCCTTGGGCAGCCGCGTGGCAGCTCTCCCATCGGGGTGCCATGGGAGCGTCCAAGGGAGACGGAAATCAGGCGGAATCCGTCACCCTCGGCCCATTCCGCGGCAAAAAACGTCTCCCTCGGCGGCTCCCGCGGCAGCCGCCCTCTCCCGCGTTCCGCTATCATGTAGCTCATGAAGACTGAAGAGATAACAATCGAATCCCTCGCTTACGGCGGGGATGGCGTTGCGCACCTGCAGGATGGGCGCGCGGCGTTTATTGCCGGCGCGCTGCCGGGCGACACCGTACTCGCGCGCATTTCGGAAGACAAAGAGCGCTTCGTGAAAGGCGAAATCGACCAGCTCGTCGAAGCGTCCCCCGATCGTGTCACGCCTCCGTGCGCGCTTGCTGCGGCAGGCCGGTGCGGCGGATGCCCGTGGGCAAACCTTGCCTACGAGAAGCAGCTTTTCTGGAAGCGCCAAGCGGTGGTCGACGCGTTTTCGCGCATCGCGAAATATGGCGACGAGGCAGCAGAAGCGCTCGTCGGCGCGTGTGTTGCGAGCCCCAAGCAGTGGAACTATCGCAACAAGGTCGAGTTCGAGGTGGGGCAGGATGTTGCCGGACGCTTCACCCTGGGCATGCACGCGCGCGGTGGGTCGTTTGTCCCGCTCGCGGAGTGCAAGCTGTGTGCGAAGAAGCTCGAGAAAGCCCCGCGCGTTCTGACCGGATCGCTGCGCTATGCGGCGGGAACTCTTGATCTGGGCATCGAGCGCGTGGGCATCCGCATGTCCGAGCGCACGAAGGACGTTGAAGTCGCGTTGTGGACCAGCCCCGGGCGCTTCCCGCGTGCGAATGTCGCGCGCGTCGTGTCCGACGGCCTGCCGGTTAAGCGCCCCGGCGTCACGCGTGTACTGATCAAGGGCGACGCGAAGCGCCGCAAAGTCGTGGGTGTGGAGTCGCTCGCGGGGCATGGCTGCTGGAGCGAGCGCATCGGCGATTACAAGATGCTGCTGTCGGCACCCTCGTTTTTCCAGGTCAACACGCCAAATGCGGAAAAGCTCGTCGAGCTTGCCCTCGAGGGGCTTGCCGTCGACGGTCTGGATAGCGTGCTCGACCTCTATTCGGGCGCGGGCACCTTCACGCTGCCGCTTGCGGAGCGCGCTCAGTCGGTTGCCGCCGTCGAGATGGAAGGATCGTCGGTGCGCGATCTGCGGCGCAACCTCGAGAAAAACAACCTGTGGGCAGAGGTCGTGGGCGGCGACGTCGCCCGTGAGCTTGCGGGGCTTGGCACGGTCGACAAGGTCGTCGTGGACCCGCCACGTAGCGGTCTGGGGCCAAAGGCGGTCGAAGGGCTCATCAACACGCATGCGTGGCGAATCGCGTACGTCTCGTGTAATCCCACCACGCTCGCGCGCGATATCGTCCAGTTTAAGGACGCAGGATATGAGGCCCGCAGCGTGACGCCAGTCGATCTGTTCCCGCAAACGTACCATGTTGAGACGGTTGTAATTATCGAGAAGAAATAGCGAGAATGTGTAAACTCGCTATAATACCCACGTGTCCCCTTAGCTCAGCTGGATAGAGCGTCTGCCTCCGGAGCAGAAGGTCGCGGGTTCGAATCCCACAGGGGGCACCATCTGTATCAAGTAAGGAGTGCCAGAATGAAGGGCATTGTGCTTGCAGGCGGGTCTGGAACCAGGCTATATCCGCTTACTTTGGTGACGTCGAAACAGCTCCTTCCAGTGTACGATAAGCCGATGATCTATTACCCTCTTTCTATTTTAATGTTGGCGGGTATTAGGGATATTTTGCTTATTTCTACACCACAGGATTTGCCGAATTTCCAGAGGCTGCTGAAAGACGGAACGTCATATGGAATTAACATTCAGTATGCCGAGCAGGCGCATCCGGACGGTCTTGCACAAGCTCTGATTATTGCTGAAGATTTTCTGAACGGTGACTCCTGTGCGCTAATTCTGGGCGACAACATTTTTTACGGCGGCGGATTAACGTCAATGCTCGAACAAGCCGCCTCTCTCCAACATGGCGCTACGGTTTTTGGATACTATGTTGATGATCCCGAGCGCTTTGGTGTTGTCGAATTTGATGAAAGCGGGCGTGTCACCTCAATTGAAGAGAAGCCCGCGAACCCAAAATCAAATTATGCGGTTACTGGTCTGTATTTTTATGATGAGCGGGCTACCGAATTCGCAAAAAGAGTAAAACCCTCAGCTCGGGGAGAACTCGAGATAACTGACTTGAATAGAATGTATTTAGAGCTGGACGATCTCAATGTGCTTCTGCTAAATCGCGGTTCGGCATGGTTAGATACTGGGACAATTCCAAGTCTTTATCGAGCAAGTGAGTTTGTACGTGCTGTTGAACAGAACCAGGGTTTGCAGATTGCCTGCCTTGAAGAGATTGGTTATGCGCATGGATGGATTTCATTAGACAAAGTCAAAGAGGCGGCGGAGCGTTATAAAAAAACTCCATACGGCGCTCATTTGATGAATGTGGCCGATAATAAGATACTTATAAGGAAAAGCAAAATTCAAGCTGAGAGGTAGCACGTGGTTCCTTTTAATATTCCACCATATGTCGGGACAGAACTCGAGTATGTTCGGCAGGCGGTTGAGGATAACCGCAAGCTGTGTGGCGATGGGCCGTTTACGAAAAGATGCCAAGATTGGATTGCCGAACGATTCGGGGCACAAA
>JBJEHP010000079.1:0-3192 GCA_051876145.1 Coriobacteriales bacterium
TATCGGGGTCGGGCCCAATTTTGTCTCTTGACAATGTCCTGCTCATATTAAGAAAAGCGGCCCGCTTGGAGCCGCTTCTCATATACATCAAGAGGTTGATGCTTACGCGCCAGGAGCCTTGGGAGCGCCAGGAGCTGCAGGAGCGCCAGGAGCACCAGGAGCTGCGGGAGCACCAGGAGCACCAGGAGCTGCGGGAGCACCAGGAGCGCCAGCCGGAGCGGCAGCGCCGCCACCATTGAGCTGCTCGTTGAAGTTTGCCATATCGGCGTCGTCGAATTCCTTCTTGCAGAACGGGCACTTCTTGAGGATGGTGCCGCCCATAACAGGAAGGGTCTTGCCACAGCTAGGGCACTTGATCTCTACCCCGCCACTCGCAGGCCTAAAACACATATCAACTCTCCTATCACTTTGCTTTTCCACGAAATCGAATGCTCGAGAGCGATTGTAGGCAGATGCCCGCGAGCCCGTTTTCGCTCCACGTACATTAACAGTCTTTTCCCGTTTTGTAATCGGAAACTTATGTGTTTGTTGTCGAATAATCCAATAATCCGTGAATGGTAGTAGCGTCTGACAAATAGCAGACCAACCCCTTGACGTGCCTTTTTGTGCATTCTCGACACGTGGTGCCGCGTCTATAATGGGCGCCATATGTGTCGCTGGAAAAGGATCGATTCATGAACCTAGATGACTTTGCCGACCTCGATTTCGACCGTGCCAAACGCTGCGGGTTTCCCGAGGTCATCTACGCCGCGAGCAAGACGCCCGAGCAAATCGTGGCAATCGCGCAGGCGCTTCTCGCCGAGCACGGCATCGCGTTTGCCACGCGTGTGAAAGACGAGGCGGTGCCCGTCTTGCGTGCGGCATTCCCCGATGCCTGCTGGTTCGAGCGCTCCCGCGTCTTTTTTGTGGACCGTCGCGAAGACCCCCTGTCGGGCGCGACGTTCGAGGAGCTGCTCGCCTGCCCCAACCGCGCAAAGGGCAACGTCGTCGTGGCCTGCGCGGGCACGAGCGACCTGCCCGTCGCGGAGGAGGCCGCGCTCACGGCGCGCATCATGGGCTCGCATGTCGAGATGCTGGTCGACGTCGGCGTCGCAGGCGTGCACCGCACCCTGCAGCACCTCGACGAGCTGCAGAGCGCCCGGGCAATCGTCGTGGTCGCCGGGATGGAGGGCGCGCTCGCCTCGCTGATCGGCGGGCTCGTCGACGTGCCCGTCGTCGCCGTGCCGACGAGCGTGGGCTACGGCGCGAGCTTTGGCGGTGTCGCCGCCCTGCTGGGCATGCTCAACTCGTGCGCCGGCGGCGTCTCGGTCGTCAACATCGACAACGGCTTTGGGGCGGGACAGATCGCCGACCGCATCAACCGCCCGCCCGCGCGCTTTACAGAAGCCTGACCGCCTCGAGCGCCTCTTTCATGATGGCAGCCGCGTCGTTTGTCACGATATCGAGTCCCTCGGCTGCGATGCAGGTGCTCTCCTCGAAGCCAAAATAGAGCTCGAACAGCGCCTTGGCCTGGTCGAACCCGTAGTTGTACTTTCCGAGGTAGCCGCCGACCGTCGTCACGTAGTACAGCCGCGTGCCCCGGCACAGAGCCATCGGCGTGCCATCTGTGCCATATGTGAACGTGACTCCTTGAGCGCAGAGCAGCTCGAAGTAGATCTTGAGCTGGGCGGGAAACGAGAAGTCCCAGTACGGCGCCGCGATGAGCACCACATCGGCTTCCTTGAGCTGTTTTGCCTGGTCAAAGAGGGCATCTGAGAAGTCGCCCCGCTCAATGGCGGCGCTGCGCCGGTTGAGCCGCTCCGAGTCGAGCGGTTGCAGGTCGAGCTCTTCGAGCACGAGCTCCTGGACGAGGTCGTCATCTGCGGAGATGTGGTCGAGCACGGCCCGGGCAAGGCGGTCGGTACGCGAGATATCGCGGTTCACGCAGGCGTTCACGAACAGGATCTTCTTCATTGGGGCTCCTTTTCATCGACGCATTTCCATGAGTATAGCGAGCCGGCAGACGGCGCATAAGAAGAAAAAAGCAGGGAGCCGACGAGATGCCGACCCCCTGCCTCTATTGCGGCAGAGCCTTGCGAAGCGCTTCGGGATTACTGTCCCAGCTGCGCTTCGATGAGCTTGAGCTCCTGCGTGAGCTCCGCATGCTCGGCCTTGACCTTCTCGACGGCCTCGGGTGCGGCCTTTGCGAGGAAGTTCTCGTTGCCGAGTTTCTTGTCGAGCTTGGCGAGGTCCTTCTCCGCCTTTGCTTTGCGCTTCTCGAGGCGCTTTCTCTCCTCGTCGAAGTCGACGAGCCCGGAGAGCAGCGTGTAGACCTCGACCTCGTTGACGAAGTCGATGCCGGACTCCTGCGGCTTTGCCGCATCGGCAGACAGGACCTCAAACGCGCTCAGGCGCGCGAGGCTCGTGATGAGCCCCTCCTGCTCGCGCAGGTAGGCTGCCTTCGCCTCTGCATCCGCGCCCGTCGGGCGCACGGCAATCGCGAGCTCCTGGCGCGGGCTGATGCCGTAGTGCGCGCGCGTGGAGCGCACGGAGGAGACGACGTCGCATGCGAGCGCGACGGCGCGCTCGGACGGCTCGTCGATCCACGTGGACAGCTCATCGGGGTCGGGCCATGCCGCGACCATCAGGGCTGGGGCGTCGTGCTCGATGGGCAGATGCTCCCAGATGGCCTCGGTCACAAACGGCATGACCGGGTGCAGCAGGCGAAGCGCCGTGTCGAGCACGTACACGAGGTTGCGCTGCGCGACGGCACGGCCGGCTCCGCCCTCGTTGAGACGGGCCTTGCAGAGCTCGATGTACCAGTCGCAGAACTCGTTCCAGAAAAAGACGTACAGCTCATGGGCGACGGTGCCAAAGCGGTACTCCTCGATGCCGCTCGTGACGTTGGCCGTGAGCTTGGCCAGGCGGGACAAGATCCATGCGTCCGCCGGCGTCGCAGCCTCGGGCGCACCCGGTTCGTAGCCTTCCATGTTCATCATGACGAAGCGCGCGGCGTTCCAAATCTTGGTCACGAACGAACGTGCCGCCTCGGTGCGGGGCGAGTCGATAAGCTTGTGCGTCTTCTTGTCGATGTTCGCGTCGAACTTGACGTCTTGGTTGTTGGTGACGAGCGTGAGCAGGTTGAAGCGCATCGCGTCTGCGCCGTACTTCTCGATGAGGTCCATGGGGTCGACGCCGTTGCCCTTGGACTTG
>JBJEHP010000080.1:0-3185 GCA_051876145.1 Coriobacteriales bacterium
CCTCGAGCGATGCCTTCATGCCGGCCGCACCGGCAGGCTCGACGCCGATCACCTTGATGCTGGGGTTGAGCAGCTTCGCGAGCGTGGCGACGCCCGTGACAAGGCCGCCTCCGCCAATCGGCGCGAGGATGTACTCGACGAGCGGCAGCTCCTTGAAGATCTCCATGGCGATGGTGCCCTGGCCGGTCGCCACGCCGAGGTCGTTGAACGGGTGGATGAACGTGTAGCCGTTCTCCTCGGCCAGCTCGAGCGCACGCTCGTAGGCGTCGTCGTAGACGTCGCCCGAGAGCACGACCTCCGCCCCCAGCTCGCGGGTGCGCTCGACCTTGATGTAGGGCGTCGTCTCGGGCATGACGATGACGGCCTTCACGCCGTAGCGCGACGCCGCGAACGCGACGCCCTGCGCGTGGTTGCCCGCGCTTGCCGTGATAAGGCCCCTCGAGCGCTCCTCGTCGGAGAGCGTAGAGATCTTGTAGTAGGCGCCGCGTACTTTGTAGGCGCCGGTACGCTGCAGGTTTTCCGGCTTGAAGTAGACCTGGTTGCCCGTGAGGTGGCTGAAATACGGGCTTCTGATGAGCTTGGTCTCGAGCGTGACCTCCCGCACTTTCTCGGCGGCTTCTTCGAACGTGTCAAGCGTCAGCACGGTGGAGCTCCTTTGCTCGTGTAACGGAATCATTGCAATTTTCCAGTGCATGTTACTGGGCGTGTGAATATAGCCGCGTTTTCGTTTACAGACTGCAAAAAACCAAGAGGAAGAGGTCAGACATGAAGACCATCGCCACCACCAGTGCACCCGCGGCAATCGGCCCCTACGTGCAGGGAAATATCGTGAACGGGCTGCTGTTCGCCTCGGGGCAGATCGCCTTGGACCCCAAGACCGGCGAGCTTGTGGGCACGACGATCCAAGAGCAGACGGCGCAGGTGATGAAGAACATCGCGGCGCTGCTCGAGGCGGCGGGAAGCGACTTCGACCACGTGGTCAAGACGACCTGCTTCCTCGACGACATGGACGACTTCGTCCCGTTCAACGAGGAGTACGCGAAGTCCTTTGGCGACACGCGTCCCGCGCGCAGCGCCGTGGCCGTCGAGAAGCTCCCCAAGGGCGCCCTCGTCGAGGTCGAGGTCATCGCAGAGGTGTGCGCGTAGGCAGACGCGCAAGCGGGCAAGCGCGCTGCCAGGTGCACGGCTGGGCGCGCGGCTAAGAAGCAAGGCGGGGCGCAGTCTTCCGTTGAACTGCACCCCGCCTTTTTCGCGCCTTGAACGGGAGGCGCCCGCCCACACGAGAGCGAGCGCCCACCTGCATCAGCTCAAGCGCGCTCCTACTTGTACTTGTAGAAGCCCTCGCCCGCGTTGACGCCGGTCTTGCCCTCGTCGATGTACTTCTTGAGGGTGGCCGCGATCTTGCCCGGCGTGGTCTCGGGGTCGGATGCCTGCGGGTTCATGACGACGATGTTGTACGCCGTCACCAGGCCGACGATGTCGAGGATGCGGAACGGGCCCACCGGGGCGCCGGTCGCGAGCATCCAGGTCTTGTCGATCGTCTCGGGGTCGGCAACGCCGTTGGCGAGCAGAGATTCGGCGGCGGTCAGGAACGGAACGAGCATGCTGTTCAAGATGTAGCCGGGCTGCTCCTTCTTCAGGCGCAGGGGAATCATGCCGATCTTGCCAGCGAACTCGGCGACCTGCTCGTAGGCGGCAGGGTCCGTGCCCGGATGCCCCATGACCTCGGCCGTGTTGTTCTTCCAGATCTCGTTGGCAAAGTGCAGTGCGAGGTACTTGGCGGGACGGCCCGTGTATTCGGCGAACTGGCTCGGCAGCATCGTGGAGGAGTTCGTGCAGACGATGGTGCGCTCGGGAAGGTGCTTCTGCATCTCGGTGTAGAGCTCGATCTTCTGCTTGGGCTCTTCGGCGATCGCCTCGATGACCAGGTCGGCATCGCCAAACGCCTCGTCGTAGGACGTGGTGAGGACGATGCTTTCGGCAGCCTTCTCGACCTGCGCCTTGAGCGCCTCGATCTGCTCGTCGGAAAGCTCGGGGCTGTCCGCAAGACCGCGCGCGTATGCGGCAGGATTGGTCTTCATGGCCTCGAGCGTCTGGAGGTAGACGTTCTTCCAGCGCTCGAACTTGGGCTTCGCGCGCTCGATAGAACCTTCGGAACGCAGCCAGACCTTGACGTTGAAGCCCTTGTAGGCAGACTGGAACGCGATCTGGCTTCCCAGCACGCCGCCGCCGGCGACGACAACATTCTTGATATCCATGTCTTTCCTTCCGCTCGAGTTCTGACGTCAATGCCCCGAAAGGCGTCCCGCCGAAGAGACGGCGCCCGGATGCGGGGCTCACAAGGAGATTCTACGCAACGGCCCGACGACGGTCTTATGCCAATGTCGTTAACGGCGCGAAAGCTGCACTTCAGAGGGAACACCCGATGCGGGTGCGCGTCAGGCTAGCGGAGGCCGAGCTGGCAGTAGTGCGCCGCCTTGGCGCGGTACATGCGCATGTCCGCGCTTCGGATGGCCTCTGCCACGCCATGCGGGTGCGCGCACCACTCGAAGCCCATCGAGACGACCTGGCGCCGCTCTTTTGCGAGGCGCGCGAGAAGGTCTTCCTGCCACTTCGCGAACTCGTCGTAGCCGATGCCGCGCAGCATGACGACGAACTCGTCTCCGCCCTCGCGAAACACATTGTCCGTGCCGAACTCCTCGGACAGCCGGCTCGCCACGAGGCGCAGGACCTCGTCGCCAGCGGCATGGCCTTGGGTGTCGTTGATCTTTTTGAGGCCGTTGACGTCGATGAACACGATGCCCACGCTCTCGGTGCCGCCTGTCAGCTCGTCCACGACCGAAAGCAACGCGTTTCTGTTCTTCACGCCAGTGAGCACATCGTGGTTGCCCAGATACTTGAGCCGTTCCACCAGCCGTTGGTTGATGATCTTGGCGCCGATGAAGTACGAGCAGGACTCGAGCACGGCCCGCGTGTTGATGACGTCGCTCAGCTCGTAGTTGTCCGCCCCCAGATAACCGGCAAGCTCGCCTTTGCAGAAAAACGGCGCGTTGAGGATGCGCTCGATGCCCTGCCGCTTGAGGTTGTGGTAATCGACAGGGTCGTCATCTTTCAGCATCTCGATGTCGGGTATCAGCACGCTCGTGTCGTGCTCGAGGAACTTCTCCCAGCCCCCGATGTACTCG
>JBJEHP010000081.1:0-11799 GCA_051876145.1 Coriobacteriales bacterium
TCTTTTGTGAGCGCCGGCGTTTTTTCGAAGGAGAGGCTGAGTATGGAAGTCGTTTGCACCGAGGAACTCAAGCGCTATATGGCGCGCAAAGGCTACACGCACGTTGAGCTCGGGCTGGCCGAGGCCAACACGTGCTGCTCGGGTTTTTCCGAGGTGTTCGCGACGTTTCTCACCGACAGTGCCGCGCGGCGCGTGTCGGAGAAGGCGGTCCGCACGATCCCCTGCGAGGTGGGCGACGTGCTCGTCACGGCGCGTGGTCTCGAGTACGACGATGTGGTGACGCTCGGCCTCAAGAGCTTCCTCGGCGTGAAGGACATCACCGTCGAAGGCGTACGCGCCTGGTCCCTCTAACTGACACGAGGGGCCGTGAAACTGCAAATTGGGGACTGTCCCCAATTTGCAGTTTTCAGGAGATCCAGGCGCGGCGCAGGCGCGCGATCCCCTCAGGAATCATCTCGTTCTCGATCGAGGAATAGCCCAGCAGCACGTAGTTGTTCAAGGGGTGCGAGCGGTTCATCCAGTACTGGCTCGTGCCGTACACGCGCACGTCGTGGGCCCGCGCGCGGTCGATGAGCGCCTGCTGCGGCGTCTGGTCGCGTGCTCCCAGCAGGACGTGGAGCCCCGCGCTCGACCCCATGACGTCAAAGCAGCCGCCCAGCTCGGTCTCGATGCAGCTCAGGAGCAGGTCGTGGCGATCGCGATAGTCCTTTTTCGTCTTGTTGACGAACTTCTGCCAATGGCCGCGCTCGAAGAACAGGCGCAGCACCTCCTGCGACAGCCAGGGCACGGGGGAGAGGTAGTTGGGAAAGAACACGTTCCAGCGCTTCACAAGCGCCGGCGGCAGGGCGAGAAACGACAGCCGCAGTGCGGGCGAGAGGATCTTCGAGAACGTGCCCAGGTAGATGACGTGGTTCGTGCGGTCCAGGTCGAAAAGGCTCGTGACGGCACTCCCGTCATAGCAAAACTCGCTGCAATAGTCGTCCTCGATGACGTAGGAATCGTTGTCCGCTGCCCACTCGATCACCTTGAGCCGGGCGGAGAGCGGCATGACGTTTCCGGTCGGGAACTGGTTGGAGGGAGTCACGTACAGCAGTCGTGCATTGCTGTCGTCGAGGGCAGAGAGGAAACCCGATTCGCCCTGGTAGACGGGTATTGGGTCGATTTGGCACGAGCGCGACGAGAAGACGGAGCGTGCGGCAGAATACCCTGGGTCCTCCATCGCCACACGCCGTTGCGTGTGGTCGACGAGCGTGACGATGTTGTGCAGCGCCTCCTGCGTCCCCGCCTGCAGCACGATCTGCCTCGGACTGCAGGTGATGTTGCGCGATTCCTTGAGGTAGCGGGCGATGTGCTCGCGCAGTCCGGGAAGCCCGAAGCGGTCGGAATACGAGGTCGCGCCCGGGATGCTGTCACCCGAGAGCGCTTCTGCAGTGAGGGCGCGCCATGTCGCGCAGGGGAACGAATCGCCCGTCTTGTTGCCGTAGCAGAAGTCGAACGTGCAGCCGAAGTTATCCCCGAGCGGGTTGGCGCCCAGGTCTGACCCGGACGAGACCCGTGGCTCTGCCACGTTCTCCGTCTCGCGCGATGCCCCGAGGATGGAGAAATCCAGGTCGTTCACGACATAGCCCGAGCCGCGCCTGCTGCAGAGGTAGCCCTCCTTCACGAGCTGGGCGTATGCCGCCTCGACAGTGTTTCGCGCGATGCCCAGATCGTGGGCGAGCGTCCTGAGCGCGGGGAGCTTGGTGCCGGGGCGATAGACCCCGTTTTCGATATCCGAGCGGAGGGCCAGGAACAGCTGCCGGTAGGCGGGGGTGTGAGAGTGCTTGTCGATGATGACCATGGGGTACCCCCGCGCTGCCGTGAGATGTGTTTACTGAATAGTAACATCGATTCCCACGCATACGGCGCTCGCGCCGTTCGTGCGTCCGTTTGGCGCAGGAAACGTGGCACTGCCACGCATCCCGCGCGTCCGGGGATGCGCGCTTGTTACGCAACCGTGGAAAAGAGGATGCCGTGCGTTCTTCTGGGAGTCGTACAATACCCCTCACAACAACCCTATCGAAGGAGTAGACAATGGCATACATGCCCGTTGCTCAGCAGACCGCCTGGCAGACTTCGAACGATATTGATCTTTCCTCGACCGCGATCCTCGTCATCGACGTGCTCGGCGGCACCGACCCCATCCCCGAGGCCTTTGCCGAGCCTATCGGCGCATGCGTCTCGATCGTCAAGGCCGCGCGCGCGAAGGGCGTGCCCGTCATCTTCTCCGACGACAACCACATCCCCGCCTACGACCGCGAGATAGAGCTGTGGGGAGAGCACGGCATCCGCGGCACCCAGGGCAGCGAGCCCGTCGCCGCCTTCGACCTCCAGCCGAGCGACATCGTCATCCCAAAGCGCCGCTACGACGGCTTCTTCCAGACCGACCTCGACCTCACGCTGCGCGAGCTGGGCGTCGACACGCTCATCGCGGTGGGCGCCGATGCCAACATCTGCGTGCTGCAGACACTTGCCGGCGCGTACTTCCGCGGCTACAAGACGATCGTCCCCGCCGACGCCGTGTGGACCTTCCTCGTGGGCACCTACGAAAGCGCGCTCGAGTACTACACGCGCTGCTACGACACGCGCGTCGTCGAATCCAAGACCATCCTCGAGGGCTACCTCGCGTAACAAGTACCGCCATCACGATATAAGGAGCGTGATCTCATCATGAGCACGAAAGACACCGCCACAGGGGCACCCGCCGGCGCCATCACCACGCAGGCACTCGACGCCGCCGCAAAGAAGTTCGCGTCCGAGCGTGCCAACGTCATCGCCAAAAACGCCGTCACGAGCAAGGGGCTTTCCGCCGTCGCAAAGGACCCCGAGGCCGCAGCCAAGAACACGACGGTGTTCGACATCGAGGTCAAGCAGGGCGAGCGCACCGACCAGAAGCGCTCGGGGCGCTGCTGGATGTTCGCATCGCTCAACACGATGCGCGCCCGCGTGATCAAGAAGTACGACCTCAAGAACTTCGAGTTCTCGCAGGCCTACCCGCTGTTCTGGGACAAGCTCGAGAAGTCCAACTGGTTCTTCGAGAACATTCTGTCCACGCTCGACGAGCCCACGGATGGCCGCATGATCGCGTTTTTGCTCTTCGATCCGATCGGCGACGGCGGGCAGTGGGACATGTTCCGCGCCCTCGTCGAGAAGTACGGCCTCGTGCCCAAAGAGGCGATGCCCGAGTGCGCGAACTCCGAGAACACCTACAGCATGGACAAGTTCCTTACGCGCTACCTGCGCGGGTGCGCGGCCAAGCTGCGCCACGCGCATGAGGACGGCGCCACGGACGAGGCGCTGCGCGCCATGAAAGACGAGTTCATGGGCAACGTCTACAACTACCTCGTCATCTGCCTCGGAATGCCCCCGAAAAGCTTCGACGTGCGCCTGCGCGACAAAGACGACAAGCTCGTGCTGTTGGGGACCTTCACGCCGCAGGCGTTTCGCGAGCAAGTGCTCGACATGAACCTGCAGGACTACGTCTCGCTCATCTCCGCGCCCACGAAGGACAAGCCCTACCTGCATACCTACACCGTCGACAAGCTTGGAAACGTCGTCGAGGCGGGCGGCGTGCGCTACCTCAACCTGCCGCCCGAAGAGCTCAAGCGCGCCGCGATCGCGCAGCTCAAAGACGACCTGCCCGTCTGGTTCGGCTGCGATGTCGACCAGTCCTACATCCAAAACGACGGCATCATGGACCTCGATGCGCTCGACATCGACCCACTGGTGGGCTTCGATATCATCGGCGGATTCGACAAGGCCGACCGCCTCGACTACGCCGAGTCCGTCATGACGCACGCGATGGTGCTCGAGGGTGTGAACCTCGACAAGAACGGCGCCCCAACGCTGTGGAAGGTCGAGAACAGCTGGGGCAAGGACCATGCCAAGGACGGCTTCGACAGCCTGACCGACGACTGGTTCAGCGAGTACGTGTACCAGGTCGTCGTCGACAAGAAGTACCTGACCGACGAGCAGCGCCACGTGCTCGAGACCGAGACGCCCACGGTGCTCGCGCCGTGGGACCCGTTCGGCGCGCTCGCATAGCACTTGATGCAGCTCTCGGCACCGCAACAGCACCTGGGCGCGCGCGGCTTCCTCGCGTGCGCCCTCGTCATCGGCACGCTTCTCATCTTCGCCATCGACCTCTACGTGCCCGCGCTTCCCGTCATGCAGCGCGAGTTGGGGGTCTCGGCGTCGTTTCTGAACCTCACGATGTTCGCGTTCTTCTTCTTTGGCGCGTTCGGCGTGCTGCTCGGCGGTCCGATTTCCGACCGCCTCGGGAGGAAGCGCCCCTACCTTGCCTCGATTGCGCTGTTCGCCGCCGCGTCGTTCGGGTGCATGCTCGCGGGCGGGGTGTGGGAGCTCGTCGTCTTCCGCTCGCTCCAGGCGCTCGCCTTCGGCATGGAGGCGGCCATTCGCACGGCGCTCGTGAAGGACGCCTACGAGGGCGAGAGCCTCAAGCTCGCCATGACGCTCGTGCAGTCGCTCATGATCGTCGGGCCGGCAGTCGCTCCGTTTCTCGGATCGTTTCTGGTGCTGGCGCTCGGCTGGCGGGGCGTGTTCGGCTTTCTCGCGGTCGCAGGCGTGGTGAGCCTGTGCCTCGCGTGCCTCATGAGCGAGACGCTCAGGCACGAGCATCGGCTTCAAGGCGGCGTGCTCGACTCGTTTCGGGGCACGCTCGACAATACGCGCACACTGCTGTCGCAGCGCGGCTTTGCCGCGCTCGCGCTCATCATGGGCGTGATCGCCGTGCCGTATTTTGCCTGGATAGCGACGGTCTCCTACATCATGGTCGACTTCTTCCAGGTGGATTACCTCGTCTACAGCCTCGTGTACGCGGCGACCTCTGCCGTGAGCATCGTCGCGCCCTACGTCTACATCGTGCTCTCGAAGCGCCTGGGCGTGCGCCAGCTCGTCGTGTTGTGCATCGCGTTGGGCGCGCTCTCGACCGCGCTGCTCGCAGCTTGGGGCGCTTCCGGGCCGCTCGCCTTTGCCATCGCGTTCGTGCCCTTCGCGCTCGCCGAGGGCATCGTGCGCCCCATGGCCTACGTCGTGCTGCTCGACCAGCCGCAGCGGCTCGTCGGCGCGGCCTCCTCGTTCACGAACTTCCTCTACAACGTGATCACGGCGCTCGCCACGGTGCTCGCGACGCTGCCCTGGACCAGCTACGTGACGGGTCTTGCCGTGCTCGGGGCATGCTCGGTCGCGCTCATCGTCGCGCTCTACCTGTGGGGAATCCGCGGAGCCTCGCTCTCGTTCAATCCGGAAAGCGACCGGGAGCAAGGCTAGCTTGCGCGGGAAGCAGTGCTAGATGACGTAGTAGTCGGCGCCGTCTGCCGCGAGCGTCAGGTCCGCGACGGTCTTGCTCTCGAGGTATCCCTCGATCAGCTCGTCGAGCTCGCGCCACATGTCGAGCATGCGGTACTGCGACATGCGGGTGAGAGTTGAATGGTCCTCGTCGAGCCCCTCGACGGGGGAGAGGCTGCCCTCGGCAAGGCGCAAGATCCGCGCGACGGTGATGTCTGCGGGCGGGACGTTCAGCTTGTAGCCGCCGCCCTTGCCGCGCATGCCTACGACGATTTTCTCCTTGACGAGCGTCTTGATGATGGCCTCGAGGTACTTGCTCGAGATGTCCTGCCGCGACGCGATGTCCTTGAGCGGTATGTAGCCTTCCGACATATGCTCTGCCAGGTCGACGACGGCGCGCAGCGCATAGCGCCCCTTGGTGGAAATCAGCATGCTCTCGATCCTCGTGAATTTATAAACCCGATATATCTATAGGTTTATGTTACCACGTGAAGTGCCGACAGTCTGGCAGCGTTCTTCTAATAACCCACCAGTTTGCTTGACTATGATTTTTAGCAGATGTTTAATTTTGAACATTACGAAAAAGGGCCCACGAGCAACGGGCCCGCGCTCACGAGGAGACCATCATGTCCAAGATATACAAAAGCGTAGACGAGCTCATCGGCAACACCCCGCTCGTCGAGTTGACGCATCTCGAGAAGCTCGAAGGGCTCGAGGCGAAGGTACTTGCCAAGGTCGAGTTCTTCAACCCGGGCGGCTCCGTCAAAGACCGCATCGCGAAGGCCATGCTCGACGACGCCGAGGATAAGGGCGTCATCACGGAGGGCGCGACGATCATCGAGCCGACCTCCGGCAACACGGGCGTCGGCCTCGCGCTCGAGGCTGCAGCGCGCGGCTACAAGGCCATTATCGTCATGCCGGAGAGCATGTCGATCGAGCGCCGCAAGCTTGCCATGGCCTACGGTGCCAACATCGTGCTGACTCCCGCCTCTGCCGGCATGAAGGGCGCCATCGCGAAGGCTGACGAGCTTGCCAAGGAGATCCCCAACAGCTTCATCCCCGGTCAGTTCACGAACCCCGCAAACCCTGCGGCGCACGTCGCGACGACTGGCCCCGAGATCTGGAACGACACCGACGGCAAGGTGGACATCTTCATCGCGGGTGCTGGCACGGGCGGAACGCTGACGGGCGTCGGTGCCTACCTCAAGAAGCAGAACCCCGACGTGCAGGTCGTCGCGCTCGAGGCGGACAGCTCGCCGGTGCTTTCCACCGGCAAGGGCGGCCCGCACAAGATCCAGGGCATTTCCGCGGGCTTCGTCCCCGAGGTATTGGACACGAAGGTCTACGACGAGGTGCTGCGCTGCCCCGACGATGCGGCGTTCGAGTACGGCCGCAAGGTCGCGCGCTGCGAGGGCATCCTCGTCGGCATTTCCTCCGGTGCGGCGGTCTGGGGCGCCATCCAGCTCGCGAAGCGCCCGGAGAACAAGGGCAAGACCATTGTCGCGCTGCTGCCGGACACCGGCGAGCGCTACCTCTCGACGGCGCTGTTCGGCGAGTAGGGGCCTTGGCAGCATAGTCGGGGCGAGCGAGTCTTTTCGGGGAGAGACATGGCAGCTTCATTCGACAAGAACGACCTTGAGAGTATCGACGCCGCTTCGCGCGATATCTGCGCCAGGCGAAGGATCGACGAGGCGGCACGAGACCTCTGCGGCAAGGAGCGCATCGACGACGATGCGTCAGATATCTGCGGCAGGGAGCGCATCGAGGGCGACGTGGCCGATATCTGCTCCAAGCAGTCCATCGACGATGCCGCGGCTGCCGCCTGCCCGCGTGACCAGATCGACGCGGCGACGCATGACCTGTGCGGCAAGGAGGGGCTCGGAAAAGACATCGCGGGCATCTGCACCAGGCCGGTCCCGCCCGTGATCGGCATCGTGCCCACGCAGATGCCCCAAGAGCACCTGTTCCGCGTCAACGACTACTACATCAACTCCATCGTGCTGTCGGGCGGCGTGCCCCTCATCTTGCCGCTCACCTACGACAAGCGCGTCTACGAGCGCCTGCTTCCCATCTGCGACGGCTTCGTGCTCACCGGCGGGCAGGATGTCGACCCCGAGCGCTACGGCATCTCGCCCGACAACCCCGCCTACGAGAACTTGGGCGAGGTCACGCCCATGCGCGATGTGGTGGAGCGCCTCATTCTCGAGTTCGCGCGCAAGTTCGACGTGCCGCTGCTCGGCATCTGCCGCGGCATGCAGACGATGAACGTCGCGTCCGGTGGCACACTCTACATCGATTTGCCGACGGAATTCGACGGGGTCGACAACCTCACGAAGAAACCGCTCAACCACTGGCAGACGCTCGAGGCGACCGAGTCCGCGCACTACATCGATGTCGTGCGCGGCACGAAGCTGCACGACATCATCGGCGCGGACTCCGCAGCGGCCAACTCGTTTCACCATCAGGGCGTGAAGGTGGTCGGCCCCGACTTCAAGCCGGCGGCCTATGCGACAGATGGGCTCGTCGAGGCGATCGAGTGCGAGGACATGAGCTTTATGATCGGCGTGCAGTGGCACCCCGAGTTCTTCTTGGGCGACAAGCACATGGGCAACCTGTTCTCGAGCCTCGTCACCGCGGCGGCGCAGGCACGCGAGAGCGGACGCCTCGATGCGGCGGAAGACTATCAGATCGATGACCTCGGCTCAGACGAGGCCCTCGAGGGCAAGGGCCGTGTCCTGCTCCACAGCATGAAGAAGCGCTACGCAGTCTAACCTGGCACGAGGGGCCGTGGGTATCGTCTCATCTTGGCACGAGGGGCCGTGGGTATCGTATCATTTTTCTGGCGGCAGCGCGCGGGCGAGGGCGGTGAAGGCCCGCTCGAGCGTGGAGCGCGGGCAGGCGATGTTCACGCGCACGAAGCCCGACCCCTCCTCGCCGAACATCGTGCCCATGTCGAGCCACAATTCGGCTTCGTCCTCGATGAGCCGCTGCAACTCGTCATCGTCCAGGCCGAGCGCCGAGCAGTCGATCCAGAGTAGGTAGGTGCTCTCGGGTTCCACCAGCTTGAGCATCGGCAGTCGCGTGTCCAGGAACTCCCGCACGTACGCGAGGTTGCCCTCGAGGTAGCCCTTGAGCTCTTCCAGCCACTCCGCCCCGTGCTCGTAGGCGGCCTGCGCCGCTACAAGCCCGAACGCGTTGACCTCGTCGAGTCCACCGCTCTTATACTCGGCCTTGAAGCGCTTGCGCAGTGTCGGGTTGGGTATGAACACGTTCGAAGTCTGAAGACCCGCCAGGTTGAACGTCTTGGAGGGGGCGGTGCAGACGATGCAGCTTCTCGCGGCGCTTTTGCTGACGCTCGCGTACACCACGTGCTCGTGCCCGGGGCGCGCGAAATCCTCGTGTATCTCGTCGGATGCGACGATCACGCCGTGGCGCTCGCAGATTTCCGCCACGCGCTCGAGCTCGCCGCGTGTCCAGGCGCGTCCCACGGGGTTGTGCGGGTTGCACAGCAGGAAGAGCCTGACGCCGTTTTCTGCGATCTTGTGCTCGAAGTCGTCAAAATCCATGTGGTAGCGGCCGTCCTCGTAGACGAGCGGCGAGGTGACGAGCGTGCGGCCGTTTTGCGTGACGTCGGAGAAGAACGGGTAGTAGACGGGCGGCTGGACGAGCACGGCGTCTTCCGGCTCGGTGAAGGCGCGCACCGCCGTGGCAAGCGCCGCGACGACGCCCGGGGTCCGCACGATCCACTTCCAGTCCGTCTCCCAGCCAAAGTGGTCGAACATCCACCCCTGCACGGCGGCAAAGTAGGCGGGGGAGGCAAACTCGTAGCCGAAGATGCCGTTTTCAGCACGTTCGACCAGCGCGTCGATGACGGGCTGCGCGGTGGGGAAGTCCATGTCGGCGACCCACAGGGGGAGAAGCCCCTCCTTCTTGCCTAGGAGCGGTGCCGCATCGTACTTGATGGAGCTTGTGTTCTTGCGGTCGTGGAGCTGGTCGAAATCGTAGCGTGTCATGAGGCCTCCTCGACGTGCGGTTGTTCACAGGAAAGCATACAGGTGCGAGCCGGGCAGATTTGACCGTCCGGTAAAGAAATCTTGGAGGGCTCGTGGAGCACGGCCCGTCTTCGCAGTTTCACCATATGTGCCCCCTAAGCTTATTGTCATCGATGCACCGAGTGAAACGCATCACGCAAACGCGCCATTCACATCGCAAAACGGACGCAGCAACATCACTCGAATCGAAGCAATGCTTCTGCGCAATCGAGCAGATCGATATCACGGCGACTCGGCTCAGGTATCGACGGTGCCATCGAGGCATGAAAAAGCGCCCCTGAAAGGGGGCGCTTTTCGTTTTTTTTGCAATGAACTGGGAGCCGTGCGTCTGCAACGCGCAACAAGCCGCGTCTCTCGGCTAGCCCCGCTGGCTTTCCTGCTCGTTCAGCTCGTCGAGCGCGTCTGCAATCTCGGGCCTGAGCTTCCAGATGTAGTCGCCCTTGCGCTCATCTTCGGCGTTCTTGCCAAAGAACACGAAGGTCCACCACGAGCCGCGGTAGTTGGAGCGTCCCATCTCGCGGGCGGCGGTGCGCGAGTAGCCGCGCAGCATGTCGCCGTAGTAGTCGCGGTCGTGCCCGCGGTCGTCAGCCAGCTCGTCGAGCGTCGCCTCGTCGCCTGCGGCGTGGATGCGCTCGAGCACGCGGCGTACCTCCTCGGGGGTGATCTCCGGGTCGCTCAGCAGCACCATCCACTGGTGGATGCTCATGTCCGGGTCGTAGTCGCGCAGGTCGGGCCACCAGGTCTTGTCGCCCGCGGCGTGGTAGGCACGGGCGCTCAAGAGGTAGAACGGGTCGTCGGCAACTGCCTCGACCTCGTCGAGCAGGCGCAGGTACTGCGCGCCTTTCATGATGACCGGCGTCTGGATGCCGAACCTGCTGTGCAGAAACTCGCGGGACTTCTCGCCGAACGGCAAGAACGCCTCGGGCCTCATCCAGTACAGCGTGCGGGTCAGGCGCGCCTTGGTGACGTTTTCCTGAAGGTGGACCTTGTCGAACAGCTCGCAGAAGCGGCCGGCGGTCTCGGTGTTGGGGTTGTCGGCGAGCTCGAGCGCGACCTTTGCCAGATCCCAGCAGTCCTGCGCTGCCTGCTCGGTGTTGTCGAAGTACTGCCACAGCTCGTGGTTTGCCGTGGGAATGCCGATGAAATCGGTGGGCACGGGCGCCTCGACGTTGAGCGTGCGCATGATGCTGCGCACCATGCTGCGGCGGTCGACGGCGATCATGCCTCGGTTGAACGCGGTGAAAAACGTGAACGGGTCGATGGCCGCACGGTCGTCTGCGCCGGTGATGTCGACGTAGAGGTCGTTGAGTTTTTCCGGGTTGTCCTCGAGCTTCATCACGGCATCCGCGATTGCCTTGTAGGCAGGTATCCACGAAAAACGGTTGTCAGACACGGTATCCCTCCAAAAACATTCCTTGTCGCCGATAGATTCTACCGCGAGTTTTCTGTGGTGAAACTGTTCGTAATGCATTCGATTCCCAGACGGTGCCCTGGGGCTGCTGCTAAGATGGTCACAAAACGAAGCAATCCCCGAGAGCTGGAGGAACCATGGAACTGCCTCAGGTCGCAAGTCTGCAGGACAATGCACAATCGGTCGTTCGCGCCGCCCAGTACGTGGGGAGGGCCGCAGACGAGCTCCGGCCGCTCGTCGTGCCGGCTGCGCGCAATGCCCTCGAGAAGGTGCCCGGCGCCGCGAGCTGCGCCATCAGCCGCGTAAAGCGCGTCACACCCGAGACCATCCGCGAGCATTCGCTTGCGGCCGGTATCGTGGGCGGGGTCCTCGCTGCGGGTCTTGCCGCGGCAACGGTGGCTCATTTCGTGCACCGCCACAAGGTCGCGCACACGTACCGGCTCCACCGCAAGCACGACGCGCTTGCTGCCGAGCGCCAGCGCACCATCGAGGCGACGCTTTCCAAGGCGACGTGGCGCTGCACGGCAGCCGAGTTCGAGCAGCACTATGGCGAAGACGGCAACGCCGCGCTCGCGCAGGTGAGCGGCCCCGGCTGCTATGCGATCCTCGCCTTCGACCCCGAGCCGCAAGACGGCGACCTCAGCGCCTACCGCGACGTCTACGTCGGCGCGGCATCCAGCATGGCGCAAGGCGTGCACAAGCAGCTTTCCGGCGAGGGTAACCTCTACGTCCACGCCGACATCGTCTACGAGCAGCCGGTGTACGTGCTCTTCTTCCCGTGCGAGGGCTACCAGCTCTACGCGAGCAAGGAGCGCCTCATGAACGCCCTCGGCGCGGTCGAGTCGTACAACAAGATCGACGAAGTCGCGAACATCGACTAGCCGCCCGTTGCTTCGTTGCCGCGGGCGTGTCTCAATCGAGAGCCCCCGCATCCGCAAACCACATACGCAGTACCGAGAAAAGGATGATGATGTCCAAGCAATCTGTGCG
>JBJEHP010000082.1:0-3169 GCA_051876145.1 Coriobacteriales bacterium
AGGCCGACAATGCCAATGGAAAGCGACATACGAGCTTGCTCCTCTTTCGAAACGAAATCTTCGCCACAAGAAACGAACAGCGGGGTGCATCGCGCCTGCCCCGCCATCGCGCCTGAACGGCTAATTTATGCTGTCGTGATGGTAATGCAAAAGCGTCCGTTCGTCTATTTGGCGACCGCCGCGCGGCCGCTGGAGTCAAGCTCCGCATCAAAGCTCACGGGCGTGCCGGAAAGCTTCTTCGAAAAGCCGTTGAGCTTGTTCACTACGGCACTCCCCCGCTCTCCCGTGAGCGGCGTGGGCTGGTAGTTGTTGATGGACGAGCTGCTGGACACCGAGCACGGGATGATGTCCACCTGCGCCTTGGTGGTGTCGTCCATGACGAGCTGGCCGTCTTTGAACGTGAAGGTCTGCTGGTACATCATCGTGTCGAAGTCGGCGGGATGGGTGTTGCCGCCAAAGCAGAAGTTGCCCATCGAGTAGCAGATGTAGCGGTTCTTGTAGTGCTCGACGCCCTGCAGCACATGCGGGTGCCCGCCGATCACCAGGTCGCACCCGGCGTCGATGGCCGCGTGCGCAAGCGAGACCTGCTCGCTTTCGGGCACGTTCTCGCCCTCGATGCCCCAGTGGAACATGCCGATGATGAGCTGGCAGCCCTCGTCTTGCAGCGACTTGATGTCGCTTTGCGTGAGCGTCGTCGCCTTGTCCGCGCCATCGAGCTGGCAGGTGCCGAACAGGCCGATTTTGATACCGTTGACCTCGTAGGTTGCCGTGCGGTCGTAGCCGAAGTTGGTGATGTTTGCCGCCGTGAGGTTCTTCTTCGTGTCGTCGAAGCCCTGCTGGCCGTAGTCGAACGAATGGTTGTTGGCCACGTTGACCGCCTCGACGCTGCCGGCTTTGAGGATGCCCGCATACGAGGCAGGCGCCTTGAAGTTGAACGCCTTTTGCTGGATATCCGTGCTCTCGGTGAGCGTTCCTTCGAAGTTTCCGATGGTAAGGTCGTCGGCACTCAGCACGGGAGCCACGTTCTGGAAGAAGTAGCCCTCGGACGTGTCGTTGTACTTGGTGACGAAGTTGGTCGAGGTGTCGAAATCGGAATCCGTTCCGAGCGTGCAGTCGCCTATCGCCGTGATCGTGAACGAGGTGTCGAGCCCCGCCTGGTACGTGCCGTTGGCGTCGCTGCGCGTCAGGTCCTGCGCAGAGGCCTGCTCGTCTTGTTCGTCTTGCTGCTCCTGCGTGGCTTGCTGCTGGTCTTGGGGCTGCTCGCTCGCGCTCAGAAACGGCAGGCCGCCGCAGGCGAACTGCCAGACGCACGCGACCACGATGAGCACGATGACAAGCGCGAGCACGATCTTGGGCCAGGTCTTGCGTTGCTTGCCGTAGATCATGGTGCTGCGGTTGCCACGCCTCCCGCCCGTCGAATACCCGGAGTTATACAGGCCATGCGCGTCTCCGCCATAGAGCTGGTAGCCGGCGTGCCTGCCATTTGCCGCGCGCGCGTTGTGCTTGCCCTGCTGGGAGCCCCCGCGCGAAATGCCGCCGCGGCGATTGTTCTGTGCCATATCTACATCCTCGCCTCGAGTCGAGAAGTCATCTTCTGAGAGCCATTCTACATGAGCGGTGTGACAGCATTTCGGATAAACGAAAGGAGGCCCACATGCATGCTGCGGGCCTCCTTGTCAATAACGATGATGCGAGCTCTTCGAAGCTACTCCTCGTTGCTGTGGTTGCGACGGCGCGGACGACGGTTGTCGTGCGACTGGGCGCTGCGCTCCCTGCGGCCAGCGCGGCCGGGGCGGTTGTCGCGCTCCTTCTTGGGAGCCTCGGAGCTTGCCGGGGCATCCGGCTTGTCCAGACGGTCGAGGCTGATCTTGCCGGTCTTCTCGTCGACGTCGATGATCTTGACCTTGACGATGTCGCCCTCGGACAGGACGTCTTCGACCTTGCCGACGCGGCCGTTAGCCACGCGGCTGATGTGGAGCAGACCGTCCTTGTTGGGGGTCAGCTTGACGAATGCGCCGAAGGACTGGATGTTGACGACCTCGCCCTCGTACTCCTCGCCCACCTCGGGAACCTTGACGATGTCCTCGATCATCTTCTTGGCCTGCTCGCCGCCCTGGTCGGTGGAGGCGATGAAGACGTTGCCGTCCTCGTGGACCTCGATGGTGGCGCCGGTCTCTTCCTGCATGCCGCGGATGACCTTGCCGCCCGAGCCGATGACATCGCGGATCTTGTCGACGGGGATCTTGATGGTGATGATGCGCGGAGCGAACTCGGAGAGCTCTTCACGCGGCTCGGAGATCTGCTCGAGCATCGCGTCGAGGATGAACGCACGGCCACGCTTGGCCTGCTGCAGCGCCTCGGCGAGGATGTCGGTGGTCAGGCCCTTCGCCTTGTTGTCCATCTGCAGGGCGGTGATGCCCTCGGTGGTACCGGTGACCTTGAAGTCCATGTCGCCGAGGAAGTCCTCGAGGCCCTGGATGTCGGTCAGGATGACGTGCTTGCCCTCTTCCTGGATGAGACCCATCGCAACGCCGGAGACCGGGCGCTTGATCGGCACGCCGGCGTCCATGAGGGCGAGCGTGGAGCCGCAGGTGGAAGCCATCGAGGAAGAGCCGTTGGACTCCATGACCTCGGAGACGACGCGGATCGCGTACGGGAACTCCTCCTCGCTCGGGATCATCGGCTCGAGCGCGCGGGAGGCAAGGGCACCATGGCCGAGCTCGCGGCGCTTGGGGGCGCCCATGCGGCCGGTCTCGCCCGTGCAGTACGGCGGGAAGTTGTACTGGTGCATGTAGCGCTTGCCCTCGGCGGGGTCGATGGTGTCAAGGCGCTGCCACTCGTTGAGCATGCCCAAGGTGCACACGGAGAGCACCTGCGTTTGGCCACGCTGGAACAGGCCCGAGCCGTGGGCGCGGGGCAGGTAGTGCGGCTTGATGAACAGCGGGCGGATCTCGTCGCTCTTGCGGCCGTCGACGCGCTCGCCGGTCTCGATGATCATGGTGCGCATCGCCTTGCGCTCGAGCGCCTTGCAGGCTGCGGCGATCTCGCGGCCCCAGGCGTCGCGCTGCTCGTCGGTGAAGGAGGCCTTGATCTCGTCCTTGAGGGCCTCGACCTTGGCGATGCGGGACTGCTTGTCCGCGTCCTTGAGCGCAGAGGCCATCTGGTCGTA
>JBJEHP010000083.1:0-11747 GCA_051876145.1 Coriobacteriales bacterium
GTGCTGGCGTATGACGGTCACACGCGGCAGGCCCGAGAGCCAACACTCACGCGCGGGCAGGCAGCCCGCAAAACGACAAGGGCACCGCTTCCACCTGGGAAGACGGTGCCCTTTCGACTATGACGCAACTAAGTGAGAGAAGAGAAGGAAGATAGCTGGGTGCTTAGTCGTCAAAGTCAAGCATGGAGAGGTAGCGCTCGCCGGTATCGGGGAGGATCACGACGATGTTCTTGCCGGCAAACTCGGGGCGCTCGGCAAGCTTTGCGCCCGCGGCTGCGGCAGCGCCGGCGGAGATGCCCACGAACAGGCCCTGGCCAGCGGCGAGCTTCTTCTGGTACTCGAAGGCCTCCTCAGTGGAGACGTGGATGATCTCGTCGTAGCCGTCCTGGTCGAGGATCTCGGGGACGAAACCCGGCATGATGCCCTGGATCTTGTGAGGACCGTTCTCGCCGCCCTCGAGCACGCGGGACTCCTCGGGCTCCACGGCAAAGGACTTGACGCTCGGGTCCTGCTCCTTGAGGTACTTGGAAGCGCCGGTCAGCGTGCCGCCTGTGCCAACGCCGGCAACGTAGGCGGCAATGTCGCCCTCGGTGTCGCGCCAGATCTCGGGGCCGGTGGTCTTGTAGTGGGCCTCGACGTTGACCTCGTTGGTGAACTGGCTGGGGGCAAAGCTGTTCGGGGTCTCGGCGAGTGCCTTGGCCGCCTCTTCGTTTGCCAGCGGGACGCCGCCGTCGACCAGGCGGAGCTCGGCGCCGTACGCCTGGATGAGCTTGCGGCGCTCGACGGACATGCTCTTGGGCATGTAGATGACGGTCTTGAGGCCGTAGGCAGCGCCGATCATGGCCAGGCCGACACCGGTGTTGCCGGACGTGGACTCGATGATGGTGGTGTCCTTGTTGATGACGCCCCTCTCGATGCCGTCGTCGATGATGGCCTTGGCGATGCGGTCCTTGACGGAGCCGCCGGGGTTCTGCTTCTCGAGCTTACCGTAGACGTTGGCCTTCTCGGAGACGTTCAGCTTGACGAGCGGGGTGTTGCCGATGAGCTCATCGACGCGGTTGATTGCCTTTACTGCCATGATGTTCCTCTTTCCTTGAGAACTATCTTCCTATTACTAAAAACCTAGTAGGTAAATAGGTTATTACCTGACAACGCACAGACTACGTTCCAAAGGGAACCTAGTCAATAGGAATTAGCGATTTTCTTCGTGATTTTGAAAAAGCACAGGTCAAGGCAGTATACGAAAAGGTAACGGCGCGTTCGTGCGCTCGCTTGCGGGCTTTTTAGCGTGCGAGGAAGTCGTCGAGCGCGTGCAGGCCCGCCGAGCAGCGCTCGGGAATATGGTGCAGGTGATCGCCTGCGCCCACGGTAAATTCAGCCGTGCCGCCATGCGCTCTCACGATGTCGGCGCAGGCTGCCATGTCGTCTTCCACGGTTCTGAAGATGCGGTTGCGGGATTTGCGTTCCTTGTTGCCAACCGTGAAATAGGCGAAGCGCCCCGTCGCGTCAAAGTCCAGCCCGCGCAGGTAGTCGACCCAGCCTTCGTACCAGACCGAGCCCGAAAGGCACGCGCAGGCAGAGAACTCCTCGGAGTTCACGAAGGCGTACAGCGCGAACAGTCCGGCGAGCGAGTAGCCGCAGATGGCGCGCGAGCACGGCGTCAGGTGCTCTGCCTGCTCGATTGTGGGGATCACGCGGAGGAGCTCGTCGAGCGTCACGGCGGCGTTTCCGCCGAAGTCCTTGCTCTCGCGGTAGATGCGGGACGCCGGCCAGGGGGTCAAGCTGTCGTTCCAGTCGCGGACGGGCAGCGCGATGACCGTCGCCTGGCGCTGCTCGGAAAGGACGGAAGGCTCGACGGGATGCTCGAACTCGTCGATGACGTAGATGACCGGCGCGTTGCTGCTCTCGGCGTCGTTCGCGGCGCCGGGGTAGACGGCCCGGTTTTCCCAATCGATGTATCCCATGCGTGCCTCCTCGTGCGTGCCCGTGCTGCGCGTTGCAGGAAAAATGATACGGTCCGGCAGACGGAGGCGGGCCGGCGATGCTGCCTGAGGCCGTTCAGTGTTACCATCGCGGTGGTAAATAGCACTACCGACGTGGATGGAGTAGGCGGATGAGTGACCTGGTGCGGTTTTCCGTGACGATGCCCGAGGACCTGATGCAGGCGCTCGACGAGTACGCCGAGCGGCGCGGCAAGACCAAGAACCGCTCCGAGGCGATTCGCGACATGATCAGGGAGACCATCGTCGCCGAGACGGTCGAAGACCCCGAGAGCATGGTCTTCGGCACGCTCACCATGGTGTTCAACCACCACCAAAACGACCTGCGCGACAAGCTCGACAGCATCCAGCACGAGCACATCGACGAGATCGTCTCCGCCGTCCACGTGCACCTCGACCACCAGAACTGCCTCGAGGTCATCCTCATGAAGGGGCAGAGCAAGACCATCCACAAGATCGCCGACGAGCTGCTGGGCGCCAAGGGCGTCTTCAACGGCAAGCTCGTGGTCACGACGATGGGCAAGCCCGAGGACCACGACCACGATCACCCGCACGCCCATCCGCATCCTCACCCGCATGCCTGATGGGTGGGTCCGCCATCCCTTTGCCAGATAATCGAACGTATTGACGGGAATCTCCATGAGAGGACGCCTCACCTCCATACTCTGGTACGCTACAGGCTTTGCGCTGGCCGCGGCGCTGTTCGCGTTGCTGCTCGCCTGGGGCGGCGTATACCCGTTTGGCCCCGAGTCCTTGTTGACCGAGGACCTCAAGTACCAGTACATAGACTTTTTCACCTGGTACCGCTCGGTCCTGCTCGGTGAAGAGTCCCTGCTCTACACCTTCAACACCTCGCTGGGCTCCGACACGTGGGCGCTGTTCAGCTACTACCTCTCGAGCCCGTTCAACCTGCTCGTCGTGTTCTTTGACGAACAGCACCTCACGGAGTTCGCCTTGCTCGTCACGGTGCTCAAGATCGGCTGCATCCAGATGTCCACTATGTGGTTCTTGCGCCGCCGCTTCGGCCTGCACCACGGCTGGGCGCTCGCGCTGGCGCTTTGCTTTACGTGGTCGCTGTGGATGGCGACGCAGCTGCGCAACCCCATCTGGCTCGACGCGTTCATTCTGCTGCCGCCGATGCTCGCGCTCGGGCACGAGTACGTTCGCAGCGGCAGGTGGCGCGCGCTTCTCGTGCTGATGTGCCTCGACGTGATTGTCTGCTGGTACATGGCATATATGACGATCCTGTTCCTCTCGCTTTTCCTGGTCGTGGAGATGGTGCTTTTCGTGCTCGGGCAAGGGCCGGTCGGCGCGCGCTACGTTGTCCGCCGCGTGCTCGGCTACCTGGGCATCTGCGTTCTCGCGCTTCTGCTGAGCGCGTTCACGTTTGTCCCGACGGTTGTGCAGATGGTGGGGGCAGAGCCGTCCAAGCCGTTGGTGGGGTTGGTCACGTGCCATGCGGGTGCCTTGCTTTCGGGCCTTTCGTTTGGCGCGTGGACACTCGACAGGGACCCGCAGATCGGCGCCGCGTCCTTGGTGACCGTCCTTGCGGTGGCCTTCCTGGCGTCGCGCGCGCATCGCGGCAAGGAGAAGTGGGCTGTGGTTGCGCTGCCGCTTATCGCGCTGGTAGGCACCCTGTCGACGGTGCTGCAATATGCCTGGTGCGGCTTCAGGGTGCCGTCGGGCTTCTACAGCCGCGTGGCGGTATTCTTCGTGCTCTCCTGCATCTGGATGGCGGGCTTTGCGGCCAAAGACCTGCAGGAAAAGCGCCTCGAGGCGGGTGCGCTCACTGCGGGTGGGGCCGTCGCGTTCGCGCTGCCGGCCATCGCGCTTGCCGCTGGCAGGTACTCTGACCCGCGCGTTGCCGTGCTCGGAATGGCAATCGCCGTCGTTGTGACCGTCCTGCTCGCCGTCCACCTCAAGGCGGCATCGCCCCTGCGCGCGAACGCGGCGCTTCTGCTGGTCGTGCTGGCGGCGTGCGCGGAGCTGACGGCCAACGACCACCTCGCGTGGAACCAGCTCTACACGGGCTACCCGCAGCAGAGCCATGAGGAATACCTCGAGGATTCTGCCACCCAGCTCGAGGCGCTTCAGGCATACGACGGCGGGGTGTATCGCTACGATAAGACGTTCACCAGAACGGGTGCCGCCTTCAACGAGGGACTCGCGCAGGACTACCGGGCGCTCAGCTCCTACACGTCCGCGCACGACCGCCATGCGGTCGACTTCCTCTCGGAAATCGGCTACAGCAACCCCGGCGAGCTCTCGTCGGTGTACACGTCGCCCATCTTGCTAATGGATTCCCTGCTCGGCCTCAAGTACGTCTCGATGGGGGAGGGACATCAGGGTTACGAGGCGCTCGACGGCATTCCCGCCATCCGCGGTGCCCGCACCTATGCAAACCCGTTCGCGCTCTCGCTCGGCTACAAGGTGAGTGCAGATGTTGCGGACTTTGACATGGAGGCGGTCAGCGACAACCCGTTCGAGCGCCAAAACGCGCTGGCTAGCGCGCTTCTGGGCAGGCAGGTGGAGCTCTACCGGCCCCTGGAGGCAACGGAGCTCGAGAGCAGTGCGGGCTCGAGGTCGTGGCATGTCGCTTCTACAGAAAACGGAATCGCGTACGTCTACGTGGGGAGCGCCGCCGCCGGATACAACGACTCTCCGGCAGTCGGCCTTACCGTGGACGGGCAGGCCCCGGTGGCAGAAAACTGGCGCTTCGGGCATACCATCCGCGAGCTTGCAGGAACGGGGGAGCACGACGTCACGATCTCGGCCTCGAGTCCGGACGATGCCGGGGCGGCACTTCCGGTTGGCTGCAGCTTCTACTATCTCGACCTCGATGCGTTCGAATCCGCCATGGCGGAGCTCTCGCAGACGCAGGTGCAGGCCACGCAGGCAGACCACGCCACGTTTGCCGGCGATGTCACGCTCGGCCAGTCGGGCAGCGTGCTACTCACGATTCCTTCCGATAAAGGGTGGAGCGTGCAGGTCAACGGCGCCGAGGTGCCCGCGCGTTCCGTGTGCGGGGGCGCGTTCACGCTCCTCGAGTTGCCGGCGGGCGCAAGCCACATCGAGATGCACTACACCTCTCCGGGGCTTTACGCGGGATGCGCCATCTCCGCGGCAACGCTCGTCCTGCTCGGCGCGTTTGCCTTCGTGCGGCACCGCAGACAGGGCGGAGCGGCGACTATACGCGGCTGACGGCGGGCGCTTGCGTCTGACGCGAGTTCGCGGTTAGCGCCGCTCGCGGACGATGTAGATCTGCCGCTTCTTGGTCTCGAGGTAAATCTTGGACAGGTACAGGCCGATGATGCCCAGGCAGAACAGGATGATCCCGCCCAGAAACGTCATCACGCTCATCATGGACGGCCAGCCGCTGACGGGGTCGCCAAACAGGATCGCGCGCACCACGATTACGATTAGCGCGATCAGGGCCAAAAAGCAAATCACGATGCCGATGGCGGACGAAAAGTACAGCGGCGCGGTTGAGTAGGCGAGGATGCCCTCCATCGCGTACTTGAAGAGCTGCCAGAACGACCAGCTCGTCTTGCCGGCGCTGCGCTCGACGTTCTCGTAGGAAATCCACTTGGTGCGAAAGCCCACCCAGCTGAAGATTCCCTTCGAGAAGCGGTTGTATTCACGGTCGTTGATAACAGCATCCACGACGGCACGCGACATCATGCGGTAGTCGCGCGCGCCGTCGAGAATCTCGGTGTCGCCGATGCGGTTGATGAGGCGGTAGAAGCGCCGCGCAAAAAACGAGCGCATGACGGGCTCGCCCGCACGCGAGGTGCGTCTGGTGGCGACGCAATCGTAGGGCTCGTCTTCCGTGGTGAGGTAGCCCCACATCTCGGGGAGCAACGAGGGCGGGTCCTGCAGGTCGACGTCCATGGTGACGACGAAGTCGCCCGTGCTCATCTCCAGCCCGGCGAGCAGCGCCGCTTCCTTGCCAAAGTTGCGCGAGAACGAGAGGTAGTGGACGCGCGGGTCCTTGTCCGCCAAGGTGCGCAGCACGTCGAGCGTGCGGTCTTTGCTGCCGTCGTCAACAAAGCAGAACTCGAGCTCCGCGTCGATGCGCGGCGCGTATTCGAGGACTGTCGAATAGTAGATGTCGATCGTCTCTTCCTCGTTGTAGCAGGGGACGACCAGCGAGAGCAGCTTCAACGTGTGCGGTGCCTTTCGCGAGTTGGGGTTGGGCTGGCCTAGATTCTACGCCATGTGCGCAGATTCTCTCCGCGTTGAGCGCGCAAGCGGCATGAAAAGCGCAATCGCATCCCGGTTTGCCGTGCGCAAGAACCCAAGCAAGGGCATTACGCTCGAAGAACCGACTGCTTCAAGAAAGCACAAAAGCGTATATAATGCCCACGCAACTACGGAAAAATCAGGGAGACAACTACATGACCTTACTCGAACTGCTGCACCTGCTTCGAAAGCATTTGAAGCTCGTGATAGCGCTCCCCATTGTGTTCGCGATTGTCTGCGGTGTCGTGACACTGTTCATGCCCAACCAGTACACCGCATCCACGACGATGTACGTGCTCTCCAAGAACGCGGACAGCAAGAGCGGCAACACCTACAGCGACCTCACCGCAGGCCAGCTGCTCTCGAACGACGTCGCCTCCATCGCGAAGTCCGGCGAGGTCAAATCGGCCGTCGCCAACTCGCTCGGCACGTCATTATCCTCGTATGACGTGAAGGTCGACAACAGCACCACCACGCGTGTCATCACGCTGTCGGTCACGGGTCCCGATCCGCAGACGGCCGCGAACATCGCCAACGCCTACGTGCAGAACATCTCTTCCACGGCGCAAACCGTCATGGACGTCCAGGCGGTCAACGTCATCGACGCAGCTTCTGCCCCGACGTCGCCGAGCGGCCCCAAGCGCCCGCTCTACATCGTCGTCGCTTTGCTCGTCGGTTTGTTCCTGGCAATTGCCATCGTGGTCATCGCCGACATGGTCAACACCAAGGTGCGCAGCGACGGAGACGTCGAGGAGCTCCTCGGCATTCCCGTCGTCGGTCACTTCCCGGATATCAGCTAAGGAGGCGCGTTGTACATGGCAAAGCGCAACGACAAACAGCAACGCCTGGTAAACGACGCCGCAAAGTCCCTGCTGGCAAATATCAGGTTCATGAGCATCGACAACCCCATCAGGTCGATCGTGATCACGAGCACGATTCCCAACGAGGGCAAGTCCTTCGTGGCGATCAACCTCGCCCAGGCAATCGCGTCGTCGGGCAAGACCTGCCTCATCGTCGAGGCCGACCTGCGCAAGCGCACGCTCGCGGCGGCAATGGGCATCCACCCGGAGCACGGCATCTACACGGTGCTCTCCGGCAGCGACCTCAAGGACGTCGCGGTGGCAACGCCGCAGCGCAACCTCTACTTCTTGGACGCGGAACCGCAGATTCCCAATCCGCCCGACTTGCTCTCGAGCCGCCGCTACGTCCGCTTCTTGCAGACGGCGGTGAGCTCCTTCGACTACGTCGTCATCGACACGCCGCCGGTGGGCACGTTCGTCGATGCAGCGGTCATCGCGAACCACGCCGACGCGACGTTCCTCGTCGTGCGCGAGAACTTCACGAAAAAGGAGCTCGTCAAGAGCGCATACGACCAGCTCGAGAAGGCCGGCGCAAACGTGGCGGGCGTCGTCATGAACGCGTGCGATATGGGTTCTGGCGACTACTACGACTACTACGGCTATTACTCCTATTACGACGAGGGCAACGGCAAGGGCAAGAACCGTTCCGGCACACAGCACCTCGAGACCATTCGCGAAAGCGTCGGGTCCATGGAAGCGCCCGCTCCTGCTACACAGCCCCGCGTCGAACATTCCGAGACGCGTCGTCCTGCGCAGGCGCAGCCCTCTTCGCAAGGTGGCGTGCGCGCGACCAGCACCGTTCTCAACGAGGCAAAGCGCACGGGCGTAACCGGCAGCTTCGAGCCTATCCGGACCAGTCAGCCCGCCCAGGGCACCTCTGGCCGCGTGCGCGACCAGCGCCCGGCTTCCAGCATGTCTTCCGCAACGCAGCAGGCAACTGCAGGCAGTTCCTCGCAGGGCAAGAAGGGCGCGCACTACAAGAAGCGCCCTGCCCAGCAACCCGCGGCACAAGAAGACAAGCTCGGCTACAGCAGCGAGGATATCGCCGATATCGTCGTCAACGCGCAGGCCGAGCGCAAGAAGTACGCACGCGACCAGTACCGTTCGCGCACGGACCGATCCAAGTAGGCGCGTGCAGACCATGCGCGACATGCACTGCCATATCCTGCCAGGAGTCGACGACGGCGCCCGCGACATGCGCGAATCGCTCGCCATGCTCGACGCGGCGGTGGAGGCTGGTGTGAGCAGCATGGTCTGCACGCCGCATTGCCGCAAGCCGTGGTTCGACTTCGAGGCGATGTGGAGTGCCTACGACGAGTTCACCGCCCAGGCGCAGCGCAGATACCCGGACTTCTACATTGGCATGGGGTTCGAGGTCAACTACGACACCCTGAGCAAAATCGGCTTCGAGTGGACGCGCGAGCTCGGCTTTGCGGGGAGCAACGAGTTTCTCCTCGAGCTGTCGAACAACGCGCCGCGCAGCAAGTACGCCGAATACCAGCGTTTCGTCTTCAAGCTCCAGAGCAGGGGCTTCGAGGTGGTCATCGCGCATCCCGAGCGCTACCGCGCGATTCAAGACGACCTCGAGCTCGCCTGGCAGTTCAAGGAGATGGGCTGCAAGCTTCAGGCGTCGGCTGACTTCATCGCAGGAGGCCGGGGCGCCGACTCGAAAAAGCCGGCAATCGCCTTGTTCAAAGAGGGCCTCTACGATTACATCGCAAGCGACGCCCATAATCCCAAGCACTACAAGTTGTTGCAGAAAGCCGTCAAGAAGTACGGCAATCCGGCAAGGAGCTAACCATGAGCACTTCAGACAATCTGCCTTCGACGGACAACGTCGAGCAGACTGACGATTGGGTCGCGTGGGGGCACGCGGACACGCGCACCCGCACGCATTCCGGCAAGCACCATCGCCACCGCGGTTCTTCCCACCGCCATTCGCACGGGTCTTCCCGAAAGACGGGGAACGGCGCCAGCGGCGCGCATCGGCATCACCATCGCCGCAAGCGCCACACCGGGCGCATCGTGGCGATCGTGGTCGCCGTCGTGCTCGTCTTGGTGCTGGTGCCAGGAGGCCAGTTCGCCTACTCCGCGTACGGCGTCATGAACAACGGCCGCGCTGCCATGTCCGAAGTGTCCGCGTTCCAGGCAGCACTCACCAAAGGCGATGCCGCTGCGGCGCAGCAGTCTGCAAAGAGCATCCAGACCAAGGCAGCCGCCATCAAGGGCGAGGTCGACGGACCGCTGTGGACGGTCGCAGGGTTCTTGCCCGTAGTGGGGCAGGACGTCAGAAACGCGCGGACAATCGGCGATGCGGTCGACAACCTTGCCAGCAACGCGCTTGTGCCGCTGTCCGAGCAGGCGGGTAACTTCAGCCTGCGCGGCGTGATGAGCGACGGCGAAATCAACGTGCAGGCGCTCGGCCAGGTCGCAACGGCAGTCAGCTCCGTCGCGCCGGCAATCGAGAAGAGTGCCACTGCGCTCGACGCCATGCCGAAGGGCTCGATTGCCCAGGTCAACCAGGTTGCCGAGAAGGCGACGGATGCCGTCGACGAGCTCAACGCGCTGTGCGGAGGGCTCAACAAGGTCGCCCCGCACCTGACCGACATGCTCGGGGCCGACGGCAAGCGCACGTACATCATCGTCGCGCAGAACAACGTCGAGATTAAGCCCTCGGGCGGGTTCATGGGGTCTTGGGGCACGGTGACGCTGGACAACGGCAAGATGCAGCTTGGCAAGTTCGACAGCTTCAACAGCGGCATTCTCCAGACGAGGCTCTCGGATGTCACGGACGAGGAAAAGGCCCTGTTCGTGGAGGGCTCCTACGGCATCTGGCCGGGGGATAGCGGCGTCAACCCGGACTTCGAGCGTGCGGGCTACATCGCAAAGCGTATGTGGGAGGTCAACGGGCGCGGCAGCGCCGACGGCGTGATTGCAGTCGACCCGTACATGCTGCAGAGCCTGCTCAAGCTTGTCGGCGGCGTGACGCTGCCGGATGGAACCCAGGTCAACGGCGATAACTGCGTGCAGGTTATCGAGCACGACGTGTACTGGAAGTATCTGTCCAAGGCCAACCAGACGTCGACGAGTGGAAGCCAGGCAGACGCGGCGTTCTCTGCCATTGCGAGCCTTGCCTTTGACAAGGTCATCGACAACATCGGCTCGGTGGACATGACATCGCTGGCGCAGACGCTTGCAAAGGACACGCAAGACCATCGCATCCAGATTTGGATGGCAGACGGCGATGAAGAAGCTGCGGTGAAGGACCTGGGCGTGTCCGGTGCCATCAGCACCGATGAGACCCAGCCGGAGCTGGGCGTGTTCATGCAGAACATCATCGCGTCCAAGATGGACTGGTGGCAGGAGAGCAACACGACGTACCAGAAAAACGGCAACACCTACACGGTGACGACCACCGTCAAAAACGACATCACGCAGAAAGAGATCGACGAGGCGAGCGATTACATAGTCGGCAACCTGCCGCCGTTCAAACGGGGGACCATCCACGAGAGCGTGTTCCTGTATGCCCCGGCGGGCGGGTCGATCGACAACGTGCAGATTACGGGCGAGGGGACCGATAACGGCGCGTTCACCATCGACGGGCACAACGTGCGCAGCACGACGATAACCGTCGAGCCAGGCGCGACGACGACCATCACCTTCACGGTGACGGTAAGCCCCAAGGCGGCAAGCGAGCTCAAGGTGCGTCACACGCCCATGATCGAGCGCTAGCGTTGCCGTTTCGCGCACGTGGCGTGCACGGGCTGGCAAGCAGATTGACGGTGCCGGAAACGGCTGCACCGTTCGGAAAAATATAATGCAAATAATGTAACGATTACTGGCGTTCAGGATTGCCGGTAGTAGAATAGGGCAACGACTAAAGAGCGAAATCGACACAATGAGCTGCCCTGTACGTTGTTTTGGGATGCGTTCGGGTCGTGCTCGGGCGTTTTGAATGTCCTAGAATTCTGCTGGGGCAATCTGAATTACAGGCTAGTTTTTACGGGGATGTGTGTTGGCAGAGAAAATGGGGATAGCGGGGAGGTGCCTCGTCTCGAATATCGAGGGGGGGGTACTCAGCGCCCTTGATTGTCGCGACGGAGCTGAGCTCGTGACGTCCCAAGAGGCGGTCGCGCTTGTGGCCGACCAAACTGTCGAAGCAAAAAGAATACATCCCGCTGCTCCTGTTGCGTTTCCCCGTGCGAAGGCGAAGCAACCTGAGGCAGAAGGCGCATCAGCAGTTCTTGTGCAGGGTGTTCCTACTCTCGGCACACCGGAATTCGGCGCGCTCTGTAAAGAACTTGATCGCCGGAGCTTGGGTTACCGTGCCTTCAAACGCGTCTTTGATTTTGTCTTTGCGTTGCTGGTGATTGTGGTCGGATTCATTCCCGGTGCGCTGCTTTGCATTGCCATTGCCGCCGACACCAAAGGCAGCCCCATCTATTCGCAGGAGCGCATTGGCAAGCGCGGTAAGCCCTTCCGCATCTATAAGTTCCGATCTATGGTGAAGGATTCCGACAATGTCGAGAAATACTTCACTCCCGAACAGCTTGAGACGTGGAAGCGCGAGCGCAAGGTTGATGACGATCCTCGCGTGACCAAGCTTGGCCGCGTTCTTCGCTCGTCGAGCTTGGACGAAATCCCG
>JBJEHP010000084.1:0-3137 GCA_051876145.1 Coriobacteriales bacterium
GGCAACGCGGGCAAGAACAACAAGATGTTCTACATCCCCATGGTGTTCATGCTCGCCGTCACGCTCACGTCGCTGTGCATCACGATCTACCAGAAGGTTCTGGCGATCGCCGCGGGCACGGCGCTGTTCGCGTCGATTCTCCAGCTCGTCATCGGCGTGTTGCTCATCGTGCTCGCCATCGTGCTCACGGTGAAAGGCGCCAAGACGCTCATCAGGCTCCACAAGGAGAAGAAGGCGCCGGCAGCGGAATAAGCTCGAGACTTTCACCGCGCTTGCAGGGCTTCGCGGGCTCCCAATTTCGCGCAACGAAAAGGCTCCATCGGTTGGACCGGTGGAGCCTTTCTTCGTGTCATGCGCGTTGTCGTGCTCGCGTGCGTTCGCGCTTGCGCCGAGAGCGAGAGTCTTGCGGAGGCTTACAGCCCCATGCCCGGGCGCGAGCCGCCGCCCATGCCGCCCATGCCGCCGAATCCGCCCATGCCGCTCGGGACGTTGAGGTCCCCGTTCATGCCGGACTCGTCTGCCAGGTCGGTTTCCTCGTCGAGGAAGTTCACGATCACCTTGACGGCGTACTTGAAGATGCCGCCTTCGAAGCCGTGCTCACCGCCCCCGATCAGCTCGAGGCTGGCGTGCGGGTACGTGCGCACCGCCTTGACCGAGTAGCCGGACGGAACCGCAGTGTCGGCAGAGCCGTGCAGGATGAGGACCGGGCCACGGTAGTTGGCGATGACGTTGTAGAAGTCGAACCCGTAGAGCTCTTCGAGGTAGGGGCGCCCGACGGGCACGGCGAGCTCGTAGATGTCGGTGAACTTGAGCGGGTCGGGGAATGCCGCCTTGATTTCCTCGGGGAGGTTGAAGGCGGGGTAGAGGAGGATGAGCCCCTTGATCAGGCCAGCCTCCTGCGCAGCGACCAGCGACGTCACGGCGCCGCCCTGGCTCGCACCCATCAAAAAGATGTTGTTCGCGTCGACGTAGGGCAGGCGCGCGATGTGGTGGAACACGGCGTCGAGGTCTGCCTGCTCGGAGAAGACAGTCATCTTGAGCGGGTCGCCGTCGCTTTTCGACTCGTATCCGCCGCAGAAGTCGAAGCAGTAGACGACGTAGCCGCGCCGCGCGAACTCGACTGCGTACTTGTCGCCGCTCTCGTGGTTAGAGCTCATGCCGTGCGAGTAGATGATGGTGGGATAGCGTTTGGTCCCGTTGTCGCCGCGCGGAATGTAGACGACGCCGAAGATGTTCTTGCCGTCGCGCTCGACGTTGAGCTGAATCTTATCGAAATCCGGCATGAGGTGCCCCTTTCCGTCAAATCGTCAGGTTTCACCATAGCGCAACGAGCTGGTCGTTTGCGCGACAGTTCCGTGTCAGCTCACCCAAACTCAGCTGGCCAAAACCCCGGCAAAGCGCTCGGCGTTCGCGCACAGCAGCTTTTCGAGCTCGGCGGGAGAAAAGCCGAGCTTGCGGAAGGCGTCGAGCTCGGCGTCGGGGTCCCACAGCGGGAAGTCCGAGCCGAACATCACGTGGTCGACGCCCCACATGTCGATAAGCTCCCTGGAACGGCGTAGGCCGAGCAGCATCACGCTCGACGACGTGTCGATGAACAGGCGCTCCGGGTTGGGCGTGTCGTGGAGATAGTCGTAGCCCTGCTCGAAGATGGTCCAGCCGCCGTAGTGGGCTGCGTCCACGACAAGGTCGGGGAACGCCTCGAGCACGCGCTTCAGACGGCGGGGATGCGAGTAGTCGTAGCGGTAGTCGCCCGTGTGGATGACGACGGGGAAGCGCCCCTCGACGATCTCGTAGAACTTCATGAGGCGCGGGTCGTCGATGTTGACGCGTTGCGAGTCGGGGTGGAGCTTGAAGCCGTGCAGCCCGAGGGATGCGGCACGCTCCACTTCGGACTCCATGTCCTCGAAATCGGGGTGCATGGCGCCGAACCCGATGAACTCGGGGTGCGCGTCGCACTGCGCGGCGATGAAGTCGTTGATGTGCGGCACGGAATGCGCCGACGTGGCAACCGAGTGGACGATGAAGTGGGTGAGGTCAGAGGTTCTCTCGGTTTCCAGGAGCGTGTCGACGAATCCCGCGTAGTGCGTGGAGAGCATGTAGAGCTCGGAGATCGCGTGCGCGGCCTGCGCGGCGATCTTGTCGGGGTAGATATGGGCGTGTGCGTCGATGATGGGCATGGTGGTGTTCCGTCCTTTCGGCTTCCAGTCTAGCCCTTTGCGCAGCGCCTCACCTCTTCTGCGCAAAAAGAGTGGCACTGCCACAACTTCGGTGCAGGAAACGCGAGATGCGTGGCACTGCCACCGTTCCCGTGCACAAAACGCGAAAAACGTGGCACTGCCACCGTTCCCGTGCGTGTTTCCGTACAGGATAGGGGGTCCACGGCATCTATCGTGAGCTAAAATAAAGGCAGCGAAAGCAACAGCTCACGGCACGGTCGAAGTGGAGGTCAGCATGTACACCAATATCGTGGTTCCCTTTGACAAGTCCGAACATGCGGAGCGCGCCCTCAAGGCAGCGGTCGAGCTCGGACGTGGCGACGGTCCGGCCAAGGTCACCGTCTTGAACGTCACCGACATGATGGACTTCGACGACGCGACGTTCGAGGTCGCGGCGCGCATGGCAGGTGTTCCGCCCATCAGCGACGAGGCCGCGCACCTCGCGCGCGAGAAGTACTTCAACGAGCGCAAAGACGAGATACGCCAATGTGTCGACAGCGTCGTCGCGGGGGAGGTCCCCGATAACGTGACGCTCGACGTCGACGTGGTGGGCGGCCATCCGCAAGAGGCCATCCGCGACTACGTCCGCGGCAAGGACTTCGACTGCATCGTCATGGGACGGCGTGGCCTAGGCGCCATCCGCGGCGCGATCGGCAGCGTGAGCTACTCGGTGCTCCGCTCGGTCGACCTGCCCGTTCTCATCGTCAAATAGCTCCGTACGCTGCAAGAGGCTCCTCGGGAAACCAGGGAGCCTCTCTTTGTTTCGAAGATTGTTTCCATTTGATTAAATCGGCACCGTTCATATGGTGAATGTTTCGAAGAGGTTTCATAATCGAGCAAGTTGGTAGGACTAAGGAGGAACCATTGAGTTACGTCGAGCGTGTTATCGAGCAGGTTAAGCAGAAAGACCCCAACGAGCCT
>JBJEHP010000085.1:0-11692 GCA_051876145.1 Coriobacteriales bacterium
CCTCCTTGATTGCTCCTCATCGGCCACGACATGACGAAAACTGCAAATTGGGGACACCCCCTGCAAATTGGGGACTGTCCCCAATTTGCAGTTTGCAGCTTGCGTGCGACGGAGCCATTGTACATGTCACACGGAGTTCACATTTCGGTGACTCCGTTTTGACATCGCGCTCTTACGGTTAGTCCGTCACTACTGGCTAAGGAGAGCAGGCACAATCGCATGGAAATCGCGACTATCGTAGTGGTGGTCCTCGTCATTTCGACAGCATTGATATTCGACTTCACGAATGGGTTCCATGACACGGCAAACGCCATGGCAACCTCTATCGCAACGGGCGCGCTCAAGCCCAAGACCGCGGTCATTGCGGCGGGAACGCTCAACCTCGTCGGCGCGTTCCTCTCGACCGAGGTCGCCAAGACCATCTCGGGCGGCATCATCAACGAGCAGGCGGTCACGATCTTGCCCGAGTTCATCTTTGCGGGCCTGGTCGGCGCGATTGTCTGGAACCTGCTCACCTGGCTCGTCGGCCTGCCCTCGAGCTCGTCGCACGCGCTGTTCGGCGGCCTGGTCGGCGCGGTTATCGTCGGTGCCGGCGTCCAGGGCGTGAACTTTCTCGCCGTGCTCACCAAGGTGCTCATCCCCGCGCTCATCTCGCCGGTCATCGCGGGCCTTGCATCCTTCATTGCCGTCAAGCTCATCTACCTCGTCGTGAGAAAGCTCGACGAGAAGTACGTCGAAGACGGCTTCCGCCACGGGCAGACCATCACCGCATGCCTCGTCGCGCTCTCGCACGGCACGAACGACGCGCAAAAGACCATGGGCATCATCACGCTCACGCTCATCGCCGTGGGTGCGCAGGCCTCTGGCACCGGCCCGCAGCTGTGGGTCGTGTTCATCTGCGGCTTCGCCATCGCGCTCGGCACCTACACGGGCGGCTGGCGCGTCATTCGCACGCTCGGCAAGGGCCTGACGGAGATCAACACGCCCCAGGGCTTTGCCGCTGAGGCAAGCTCCGCGGCGACGATCCTCGTCTCCTCGCATCTGGGCTTCGCGCTCTCCACGACTCAGGTGTGCTCGGGTTCGATTATCGGCACCGGCCTGGGCAAGCGCGGCAACAAGGTGAACTGGGGCGTTGCGGGCAGAATGGTCATCGCCTGGCTCGTGACCTTCCCCGCGTCGGGCCTCGTCGGCGCAGCGGCATGCGCCCTCGCACGCACCGGTATGGGCGGCACGATCGCAGTCGCGCTCATCGGCGTGGGCGTGGCGCTCGTCATCTTCCGCCTCTCCAAGCGCAACCCCATCAATTCCGCCAACGTCAACGAGTCGCCTGACGTCCACCTGACGCCCAAGCGCGGCGGCGGCAGCAACACGGTCAACGCAACCGCGGCGTAATCGAGAGGACATCCCATGCAAGAGATACTCAACTTCTTCACCGTCTTGGTCGTCGACATCTGCGTGGCGGGAAGCATCGCCCTGCTGTACGCCTCGGGCCTGCGCCTGTGGGCGCGCGGCACCGTCGACAGCGAGGGCAACGCGCACCTCGGCCCGCGCATTGGCGCCGTGTGCTGCTTCAGCGTGTGCGTGGCCATCGTGCTGTTCGCGCTGTACATGATCATCCCGGTGTTCCACTAGAGTGGCGGCGCATGCCGGTACCGCCCGCGGGCGTCGCGCGCTGACGTTGACGCAGAGCGCACGGCGCTGCCCGCCCCAACCGCATCTTCTCACCATCTCCGCTATCTATCCGAAAGGTTGCAGCATATGATCGAGAAAGTCCTCGTCGGCATCGACGGAAGCGAGCGCGGCGCACGCGCTCAGGCCTGGGCGGTGCGCTTCGCGAATCACGAGAGCGCCACGGTGACGCTCCTGCTCGTCATCGACGCGCGCTTTACCCGCAACAGCGGCATGCCGCCCGAGCAAATCCGCGCCGTCGCCGAAGAGGTCCTGGCCGAGGCCAAGGAGCAGGCGCAGCAGCAGTGCCCCTCGGTTCCCGTCGAGGTCAAGCTCGTCGAGGGAAGGCTGCTCGAGGCGATCGCCGATGAAGCGGAAGGCTACGACCTGGTCGTGCTCGGCTCGCATCACGGCGGCTCGGTGGGAGAGAACATCGGTGGGGCAAAGGGACTGCGCATCGCGGTCTCGACGACGACCCCGACGGCGGTCATCCCGGTCGACTGGTCCGAGAAGTTCTCGGGACGCGGCATTGTCGTGGGGCTTGCCCCCGACGACTCGAGCGACCGTGCCGTCGCCTTTGCACTCGAGATGGCGCGCGGGACGAAAGAGCCGCTCGAGCTCGTCTCGACCTGGGGCCTGCCCGCGTTCCTCTCCAAGCCGGCCAAAGCGATGGGCGGCGAGCTCACCGACGTCGGGCGCCAGTACCAGCAACGCATCGACGCGCTGGTCGCACAGCTCAAAGAGGCAAACCCCGACCTCGAGATCTCCGGGACGGCGGTGGAAGGTGAGTCGCCGACGCGCGCCCTCATCGATTACAGCAAGGGCTTTGGCACGCTCGTGCTGGGCACGCGCACGACGAGCGCGCTCGGCCGGGCGCTGTTCGGCTCGCTCACGCACAGCGTGCTCATGAACCTGACGATCCCGACCATCGTCGTCTCGCAGCCGTAAGGGCGCCTGTCGCTCGGTTTGGCGGCGGCGGAGCCGGGCGTGTCGTCTTGCTCCCTGCTCGCAAAATGCTGTGAATTCTGGGTTAAATGCACGACAACGCCCAGCTCGCAGTGCATGATAGAGTCGCACAACACCAGGGAGAAAGCGAAGACCATGCCGAGCATCCTGCTTGTCGAGGACGACCAAACCATACGCATAACCGTCGAGTTCGCGCTCACCAAGGCGGGGTACGCCGTCACGACGGCCACAGACGGCGAGGCGGCGCTCGAGTGCGCATACAAGGTCAACCCCGACCTCATCCTGCTCGACCTCATGCTGCCGCGGCTCTCCGGGCTCGAGGTGGCGCGCGACCTGCGCGCGCACAACGACGAGGTCCCCATCATCATGCTCACCGCGCTCGACCGCGAGGAGGACAAGATCCGCGGGCTCGACGCGGGGGCCGACGACTACATCACCAAGCCCTTCTCCACCGACGAGCTGCTCGCCCGCATCCGCGCCAACATGCGCCGCGCCGGCGTGAGCACCTCGCAACATGCCGGCACCATCAGGGCAGGCGAGCTCGAGATCGACGTCGATGCCGCGCGCGTCCGCGTCGCCGGCAAGATCGTCGAGCTGCGCACGAAGGAGTACAAGCTGCTCGTCGCGCTCGCATCGCGCCCCGGGGCGCTGGCAACGCGCCAGTGGCTTGCCGAGGAGGTCTGGGGCGAGGAGTTCCTCTCCACCTCGCGCACCATCGACACGCACGTGCGCCGCATCCGCAAGGCGATCGACAAAGACGGCTGGACCTACATCCAGACCGCGCACGGCATGGGGTACCGCTTCGAAGCAATCCACGAGGACGACTGATGGCGCGCGCGAAGCGCATAGGGCGCGCCGCGGGATGGCGCTTCTGGCTCATCGGCGGCTATATCGTCATCGCCCTCATGCTCGCGGCGTTCTGGGGATTCTCGCTGCTGACGCCCATCGACCAGGTGGAAGAGGACCAGCAGTACCAAAGCCTCGAGTCTATCGCCAACGCTGGCTCCGTCATGCTCACGAACAGCGACGTCTCCGCGCAAGACGCCGTGGACAAGCTCGCATCATCTGACACGCTGCGCATCACGATCGTGGGCGATGACGGGCGGGTACTCGCCGACAGCCAGGATAACGCGGTTGACATGCAGAGCCATGCGCAGCGTCCCGAGATTGTGTCGGCGCTCGATGGGGAGATCGGACGGGACAGGCGCGTCTCCGAGACGGAAGGGGTCGAGTACCTCTACGTGGCGGTTCCGGCTAACTACCAGGGGCAGGCGGCGGCGCTGCGCGCGGCGACGCCCGTCTCGCAGGTCGACTCGCTCGCGCAGGGGTTCCGCACGACGAGCCTGATCATGCTCTGCATCGTCATCGTGCTCACCGCCATCGTGGCGTTTTTCGTGATCCGCCTGACGGCGCGGCCAGTGGGCAGGCTCGAGCGCGTGCGCACGGACTTCGTCGCCAACGCGAGCCACGAGCTCAAGACGCCGGTTGCGGGTATCCGCCTGCTCTCGGAATCGATCGAGCGTGCGAGCAAGGACGGCGATGTGGACATCATTCCGGTGTTCACGGAGCGCCTCAACAAGGAAAGCCAGCGGCTGCAAAACCTCGTGACGGAGCTTTTGGACCTGTCGCGCCTGGAAAACGGCGGGCTTGGCGGCAGGAACAAGGAGACCTGCGATCTGGCGAGCGTCGTGAGCACGTCGTACGAGACGCACGTGGGCAAGGCCAGGTTCAAGGGGCTCGAGTTCGTGTACGATGACGGCGTGGGCAGCGACGAGTCGTGCCGCGTCAACCTGCCGCCTGCTGACGCGAGCCTGCTCGTCGACAACCTGCTCGACAACGCGATCAACTACACCGACGAGGGTACCGTCGAGGTGAGCCTGAGCTGCACGGACAGCAAGGTCACGCTCTCGGTGCGCGACACCGGCATCGGCATCCCGACCGCAGACCAGGAGCGCATCTTCGAGCGCTTCTACCGCGTGGACAAGGGCCACTCGCGCGAGATGGGCGGCACAGGGCTGGGGCTTTCGCTCGTGCGCCACGCGGTCGAGCGGGCGAAGGGCGTCATCACGCTCGACAGCACGCTGGGCGAGGGGAGCACGTTCACGGTTATCCTGCCCAAGGCATAACTCCGCAAACTGCAAATCGGGGACGGGGCCTGCAAATTGGGGACAGTCCCCTTTTTGCACTTTTTGCAAAGCGGGGAGATTAACATCTTTTGCAAAAAGGGGACTGTCCCCAATTTGCAGGCCCCGTCCCCGATTCGCAGTTCACACGCGTGTCACATGAGTTCACATCGGTGCAACCACTGCATAGCTGACGGCGCATAGCATCGCTACATGGGGGTTCGTCCTTCCTGGTGTGGCGAACCCCTGCCGCACACCAGGTACGCCAGGCAAGGGTGATAGCTCATGATCAGCTTCGGCGTTTTCATCGGCGCATTGGTCTCGAACCCCGTGCTTCTCATCATCACGGTCCTCATCATCGGCACCATCTTCGTCAACGGCGCGACCGACGCGTCCAATGCGATTGCCACGGCAATCGGCACGCGCTCCATCAACCCGGACGCCGCCATCGCCATGGGCGCCGTCTGCAACTTCATCGGCCTCATCGTGATGACATATCTCTCGACTGCCGTCGCGGACACCATCAGCAAGATGGTGAACTTTGGCGGCGACGGGCATTCTGCGCTGATGGCGCTTGCCGCGGCGATGGTCTCGATTATCGTGTGGGGTGCGATTGCGTGGAAGTTCGGCATCCCCACGAGTCAGAGTCACTCGCTCATCGCCGGGCTAACCGGCGCAGCGATCGCGGTGCAGGGCGGCCTTGCGGGCATCAACTTCGGCGAGTGGGTGAAGGTCATCTACGGCCTGCTCGTGTCGACGGTGCTCGGGTTTGGCATGGGGTGGGGGATCTCCAAGCTCATCCCGCTTATGTGCGCGCGGATGCGCAGGTCGACGGCAAACCGCGTGTTCGGGCCGCTCAACGTGGCGGCGGGCGCGTTTCTCGCGTTCATGCACGGGGCGCAGGACGGGCAGAAGTTCATGTCGATCGCGATGCTCGGCATCGTGCTGTCGGTGGGCATGGACGGCGCGTACGGCGACTACCCGTTCTGGATCATGGTGTTCTGCGCGGCGTGCATGGCGCTCGGCTCGGCGATGGGCGGAAAGAAGATCATCAAGTCCGTGGCCATGGACATGGTGCACCTGGAGAAGTACCAGGGGTTCGCTGCCTCGTTGGCTGCGGGGCTGTGCCTGCTGTTCGCATCGCTGACGGGCATTCCCGTCTCGACGACGCACACGAAGACGACCGCCATCATGGGCGTGGGTGCGGCAAAGCGCCTGCGCGCCGTGAAGTGGAACATGGCGGGGAGCATGGTCCTCACGTGGATCTGCACGTTCCCGGGATGCGGCCTCATCGGATGGGCGCTGGCGATGCTGTTCGTGCGCATCTTCTAGCGCGTGGCCCGAGGGACCGATGACACGAGGGGCCGTGGGTATCGTGCCATGTTGGTTCGGAGGGACACCCCGATTTGCCCCCTCGTTCCCGAGCTGGATGCGAGCTAGATGAGAATGCCCTCGCAGTGGTCGATCTCGTGCTGGATGATCTGCGCGGTAAAGCCCGAGAACCTCTCCGAGCGCTGCTCGAAGTGCTCGTCTTGGTAGTCGACGGTAATGCGCCGATAGCGCGTGGTCGGGCGGACGCCGTCGAGCGAAAGACAGCCCTCCTCGGTGTGGTACGGCCCCTTCTTTTCCACGATCGTGGGGTTGTACATGAGGCGTGGCGCCTTTCCGTCGGTGAAGACGATGATGCGCTTGAGTTCGCCGATCATGTTAGCCGCCACCCCGACACACGTCGCGCGGTTGGCGACGAGCGTGTCGCGCAGGTCTTGGGCGATTAGCGCGTCTGCCTGCGTCGCGGGCACGCTCTTTCGCGAGAGCAGGAATTCTGCATGTACGATGGGCCGTTCCATGGGGCGCTCCGTTTCGTGGACGTGTTTGCCCCATGGTACCCCAGTGACACGAGGGGCCGTGGGTATCGTGCCATGTTGGTTCGAAGGGACACCCCGACCTGTCCCTCCGTGTCACGCTGCCGGCAGCTCTGCTACTTGCTCGCGCGCGCCTTCATGACGAGCGAGAAGACGAACACGACGGCGAAGATGAAGCAGAGCCATGCCCAGACCTGCAGATCCTTGAACACGCCCGCGTTCATGATCCCGATAATCCACGCGAGCGCGTAGCAGATGACGGTCGCGATATCACAGCCCTTGCCCTCGGACTTGTGCCCGACAATCGCCACGATGCCGGCGACCACCATGAACAGCGACAGTAGCACGCCCGCGCTCCCGCTCAGGTCGGTGTCCGATGTACCCTGCAGTCCGGTTGCGACTCCTGCGGCGCAGGATTGGAACAGCACGAGGAAGGTCAGCACGATCGACACGATTCCGATAATCAGCTTTGCGGTTTTCATTTCTCTCCTCTATCTAGATTGTTCTTGACACAGGAAAAATGCTAGCTGTCGGGCGCGGCTGATTCCTCAGCTCGCAGCACAGTCCGCCGACACCGATGACACGAGGGGCCGTGGGTATCGTGCCATTTTGACGCGAGGGGACACCCCGCCCTGTCCCTTCGTACCCCGCCCTGTCCCTTCGTGCCACGCCGCCCCGCGTTCCCTGCCGCGGGCGAGCAATCCCCATGGATGTTCACGGTTCCTCCATATTCTCCAGCAATCCCCATTGAAGAGCGTTACCAAACCGAAATAATGAGGGACAGCATTCATAATCCCTAGTGCTATTGCCCAAGCAACAGCTTGCAAAGGGGGATTGTGATTCGGGAGATATCAGCAAAGAGAGGGGATATTCATGAGTCTGACACGTCGTGATTTCCTGAAGGCCGCCGGCGCTGCCGCAGCCGTTACCACCGTGGCAGGGGGTGCAGCATCCTACGGCACCTGGCTCAAGCCAAGCGAGGCCCTCGCGGAAAGCGCGGACGAGAAGATCGCCTACACCTTCCACCAGTGGCACTGCGGCGGCAACTGCTCGTTCAAGTGCACGGTGCGCGACGGCCGCATGGTGCAGGTCGAGCCCAACGACTGGCCGGGTGAGAAGAAGTTCAACACCATCTGCCTGAAGGGCATCAGCGAAGTCCAGCACATCTACGGCGACACCCGCATCCAGACGCCGCTCAAGCGCGTGGGCGAGCGCGGTTCGGGCCAGTTCGTCAGCATCAGCTGGGACGAGGCCTTCGACGAGTGCGCCAAGCAGATCAAGGCGGTCCAGGACAAGTACGGCAACCAGGCGATGCTGTTCGACACCTGCCTCGAGCCCCGTACCGGCTTCACCTTCATCGCCGACTTCCTCAAGGGCCAGATCCAAGACGAGGACATCGAGGGCGTCGACGTCGGCATCGGCAACGGCATGGACCCGGCGCTCGGCCGCTACGACAACCAGGAGATGCTCGCGACCTGCTCGGTTGCCGACTGGGTGCACTCCAACACGATCCTCATGCTCGGCACGAACATCCCCGAGTCGGGCCTCGTCTACAACCGCTGGTTCTTCGACGCCAAAGAGGCCGGCGCCAAGATGTGGACAATCGACCCGCACTACACCACGGCCGCCGGCAAGTCCGACGAGTGGATGCCCATCCAGCCCGGCACCGACGCCGCGCTGCTGCTGGGCATGATCAGCCTCGTCATCGAGAACAAGTGGTACGACGAGGACTTCATGCTCAAGTACACGAGCTTCCCGTTCCTCATCGACAAGGCGACCGGCATGCTCGAGCGCAACAAGCAGACCAAAGACGCGCCCGAGGAAGGCTCCGGCAAGTCCAACCCGTTCAAGGTGTGGGACGGCGGCGTCAAGAACTACGACGCGGCGGCCCACCCGCAGCTCGAGTTCGAAAACGACAAGTACATCACGGTCTTCAGCCAGCTCAAGAAGAACGCGGCGGACTACACGCTCGACTGGGCTGCCGAAAAGACGCATCTCGACCCCGACAAGATCACGCAGATGACCGACGAGTTTGCCAACAACCAGCCGTCCGTTCTGGCCATGGGCTGGGGCGGCCCGGACAAGTGGTACAACGCCGACGTCGTCGGACATGCGGCGGTCACGCTCGCGGGCCTGTGCGGCATCACCGACAAGCAGGGCGGTGGCCTGGGCGGCTACAACCAGTGGCAGGTCACGTACGGCTGCGAGTTCGGCGAGTGGCCGACCCCCGATGACTGGGGCACGTCCGACGGCACCGAGGGCAACTTCGAGCGCCGCGCCGACGAGGCGGGCGTGCACGGCTACGTCGCGCTGGGCGACGCGCTGCTCATGCACTACGCCGACACCAACAAGACGCGCGAGTGGGTCAAGAAGCTCGACTTCGTCCTGGCCGTGGACATCTACCACACCTTCACCTGCGACTGGGCCGACATCGTGCTGCCCGCCAGCTCCAAGTTCGAGCTCAACGAGGACATTGGGTCCGTCAAGACCGCGCGCGACTACGTCGAGCTGCAGCAAAAGGTCATCGACCCGCTGTTCGAGTCCAAGCCCGACTACGAGATCGAATACGGCCTGGCCAAGGCCATGGGCTGCGCCGACGCGCTGCCCAAGACGCGCCGCGAACTCGACGAGGCCATGCTCGCGAGCGACGACCCGGCGCTGGCCGGCATCACCGTCGACTCGCTCATCGCCAACAACGGCCTGCAGCGCCTGAACGTGCCCGAGGAGTGGGCGACGTCGTACCAGGACCACGACTTCACGACGCCTTCGGGCCGCATGGAGCTCTACTACGACTGGCTCACCGACGACGGCCAGCAGCTGCCCAAGTACGAGGACCCGAACGAGGCCTACGAGGGCAACCCGCTCATGGACAAGTACCCGCTGCAGCTCACGCAGGCGCGCTCCAAGTTCTTCATCCACAACCAGTTCGTCGACGCCAAGTGGATCCAGCAGTTCTACGTGGCGACGCTCGAGCTCAACCCCAAAGACGCCGACGCGCGCGGCCTGAAAAACGACGACATCGTCCGCGCGTACAACGACCGTGGCGAGTTCAAGTGCAAGGTGCGCGTCAACAACGCAATCAGGCCCGGCTCCTCGCGCATCTACGAGGGCCAGTGGGCGAAGTACATGGAAGAGGGCCCTGTCCAGAACCTGACGAACGACAACCGCAACAAGCGCTCCATCTGGCTCAACGCCGCGCCCGTCGCTCCGTTCAACGACACGCTCGTCCAGGTAGAGAAGGCGTAAGGGAGGAATAGACAATGACCAAACTGGGAATGGTAATCGACCTGTCCCGTTGCGTCGGCTGCCACACGTGCGCGAACGCCTGCAAGATGAGCAACAACGTGCCGATGGGCATGCTGTGGAACCGCGTGCTCACCGATGGCGAGGACGTGCTGGACGGCGCGCAGGGCACGTACCCCGACCTCACCCGCAGGTACGTTCCGCTGGCTTGTCAGCACTGCGAGAACCCCGCGTGCATGAAGGTGTGCCCGACGGGCGCGACGCACAAGGACGAGAAGGGCCGCGTCGAGATCGACTACGACAAGTGCATCGGCTGCCGCTTCTGCATGGCGGCCTGCCCGTACAACGCGCGCGTGTTCAACTGGTCCGAGCCCGACCACGACCCTGACTTCCAGACCGGCTTCAAAGACGTGCCGGTGCGCCCGCGCGGCGTCATGGAGAAGTGCACGCTGTGCAAGGAGCGCTGCGACGCCGACCCCGATAACGAGCCGATGTGCGTCGTGTGCTGCCCGTCCAGCGCGCGCGTCTACGGCGACCTGGACGACCCCAACTCCGAGATCTCCAAGATCGTCAAGCAGAGCAAGGCCTACAACCTGCTCGAGGGCAAGGGAACGCGCCCTCAGGTCTACTACCACGACTAGAAAGGAGCCGAAAAGATGAAATCCATGAAGAAATCCGTCAAGATCGCGCTCGGCATCCTCGTCGTGCTGATGGTGATCGGCCTGGGGTGCTGGATCGGCCAGCAGATCTTCGGCCTGGGGATCACGGGCATGTCGAACGGCACGTCCTGGGGCCTCTACATCTGCCTGTTCCTGCTGTTCGTCGGCCTGTCCGCAGGCGGCCTGATTGTCGCGTCCGCCGGCAGCGTCTTCCACATCGAGGACTATGAGAAGATCGCCCTGCCGGCAATCGTCACCTCGCTGTCGTGCATCCTCGTCGCCGGCGCGCTCGTGCTCGTCGACCTGGGCGGCATCGTCCGCATCTGGCGCATGCTCGTCGGGCCGAACTTCATGAGCCCGCTCGTGTGGGATATGTGCGTCATCACGCTCTACATCATCATGAACATCGTGGAGCTCGTGTTCCTCGTCTCCAAGAAGGAAGGCGCCGCCCACAAGCAGTGGGTCGCGAGCTGCATCGCGCTGCCCGTCGCCATCCTCGTCCACTCCGTGACCGCATGGATCCTCGGCCTGCAGATCGGCCGCGACTGGTACAGCTCCATCATGGCGCCGCTGTTCGTCGTGTCCGCCATGGACTCCGGCCTCGGCCTGCTCATCCTCGCGCTATTCGGCCTGCGCAAGGGCGGCTGGTTCCAGGTCCCCGACCGCCTGTTCTCCAAGCTGGCGATCCTGCTCGCCACGGTGGTCGCACTCGACTTCTACTTCGTGTTCTGCGAGGTCCTCGCGAGCGCGTACCCGCAGGAAGAGCATGTGCTGCAGACCCTCGGCGAGATGTTCTTCGGCGCGACCGCGCCGTTCTTCTGGCTCGAGATCATCCTGCTCGTCGTGAGCTTCGTGATGCTCGCCTCCAAGAAGCGCCGCCAGAACATGAAGCTCGTGGGCTGGGCGTCCGCGCTCGTCGTGGTGAGCGTCTTCTGCAAGCGCGTGTGGCTGCTGTTCTCGAGCTTCATCCACCCCAATATCGCCTACGGCCCCGGCATCTCCAGCGGCTCGCTTTCTGCGCGCCTGGCGTCGGGTGACCAGATCTGGGCGGTTACCAGCAACTATGCGCCGACGGTGCCCGAGATCATGATCGCGCTCGCGGTCATCTCCTTTGGCGTCGCGGTCTTCATCGTGCTCATCCACAAGCTGCTGCCCAAGTACAAAGAGGTGC
>JBJEHP010000086.1:0-3102 GCA_051876145.1 Coriobacteriales bacterium
CGTACTGCGGCGTGTAGTCGTCGCCGGCGTCCTCGGGCTTGGGCAGCTCGCGGCTCTTCTCGATGTCGCCCTGGATGGGGTAGCGGATGTAGTCGCTGTAGCGCTTGACCAGGTTACGGATGGCGTTGATGTTGAGGTAGCGGTCGAACGACGAGTCATCGTCGTCTTCGCGGATGTGCAAGATGACGTCGGTGCCGCGCTCGTCGCGCTGCGCCTCGGAGACGGTGAAGCCCTCGACGCCGTCGCTTTCCCACTTGTTGGCGGTGTCGGCGCCGTAGGCCTTGGAGATGACCTCGACGTGGTCGGCGACCATGAACGAGGAGTAGAAGCCGACGCCAAACTGGCCGATGATGTCGACCTTCTCGAGGTCTTTGTCCTCGCTGTTCTTGAAGTCGAGGCTGCCGGAATGCGCGATGGTGCCGAGGTTCTTCTCGAGCTCCTCGGCGGTCATGCCGATGCCGTTGTCGCTGATGGTGAGGGTGCGCGCGTCTTTGTCGACGGCGACCTTGATCTTGAGGTCGCCGCGCGTGATGGTGTTGTCCTTGTTCTCGAGGGACGTCACGTACAGCTTGTCGAGGGAGTCGGAGGCGTTCGAGATCAGCTCTCTCAGGAAGATCTCCTTGTTGGTGTAGATGGAGTTGACCATCATGTCGAGCAGTTTCTTGCTCTCGGCTTTGAACTTGCGCATGGTGCCGAATCACCCTTTCGATTGACTGACAGTACGAAAACCGTATGAACCGATTCTATAGTGATGGCAGATAAGGATTTATCCGTTGTCACTAACATGTTACTTAATGCAGAATTAGTAAGAATATCTAAGTCTAAACATATCAAGTTTGAAAACGCATTAATTGCGAAAATATGTCTCACGAGCAAGTACAATAGAGCCCGAGCTACCCAAACGAACCACTTTCCCGCAGCCGATGGGGGCATTTCACATATGGACCGCAAGCTAACGTACAACATGGCAATCTCGGCGCTCGGCAGCGCCCTGAAGTTCGGCATCGACCCGTCTCTCGAGCCCATCAAGCGCATGTGCCGGGCGCTCGGCGAGCCGCAGGACGCGTATTCCTGCGTGCAGGTGGCGGGCACGAACGGCAAGTCGTCCACGACGCGCATGATTGCCGCGCTCCTGAGAAGCCAGGGCCTCAAGGTGGGCACCTACACCTCGCCCCATCTGGTCAAGTACCCCGAGCGCATCGAGATAGACGGCCAGGTCGTCTCCGACCGCGCGTTTGCCGAGGGCATCGAGGCCGCGCTCGACGCCGCCGAGGCGGCCAACGTCACGGCGACGGAGTTCGAGCTGCTCACCGCCGCGGCGCTGTGGCTGTTCGCGCGCGAGGGCGTGGACTGGGCCGTGCTCGAATGCGGCATGGGCGGGCGCTGGGACGCCACGAGCGTGTGCAGGCCCAAGGTTGCCGTCATCACCGGCGTCGCGCTCGAGCACACCAAGATCTTGGGCGACACCATCGAAAAGATCGCGGGCGAGAAGGCCGCCATCATCAAGCCGGGCTCCACGGCGGTATTCGCCGACTCGCTGCCCGCGCGCGAGGTCTTCGACGCACAGGCCAAAAAGGTCGGCGCCGAGGTGGTGGTCGCCGGCCCCATGCTGGTGGGGGCATACGCCGGCTGCCTCGAGCACTTCCCGAGCTATCAGCACTCGAACGCCGCGACGGCGCTCACCGCCACGCAGGCGGCGCTCGGCTATGCCATCGAGCCGCAGGCAGCAAACGAGACCTTCAGGAACCTGGTCATCCCCGGGCGCTTCGAGGTGCTGCGCAAAGAGCCGCTGCTCATGATCGACGCGGCGCACAACCCGCAGTCTGCCCGCGTGCTCGCGCGCGAGCTGGCAAACCGCTTCATCACGGCCAAGGACTTCCAGTCGCACGTGACCGAGAAGAAGGCGGCTGGAAAGGTGGAGATCCCCACGCTGCTTTTAGGCGTGCTCGCGGACAAGGACGTCCGCGGCGTCGTCGAGGCGCTGGCGCCGCTGTTCAACAGGGTGGTGGTCACGGCCTCGCGCTCCAACCGCTCGATTTCCGGCAAGCACCTGGCAAAGATCGTCACGGAGGTGACGGGAAAAGAGCCGCAAGTCGCCCCGACCATTCCCGACGCGCTGCGCCTGCTGGAGGACGTCCCGGTCATCGCCACGGGCTCTATTACCGTCGCAGGCGAGGTAAAGCGCGTTTGGTGCTAAAATCCCACGTGTTCGTATTCGCCCACGACAACGAATGCTTGAGGGCCCATGAGTGATATTCTCTCCCAGCTCATCACCTTGCCCGTGCGCATCGGGCTCGGTGTCACTGTCGTCATACTGATCATCTTGTACCTGCTGGCTATCGTCTGGGTCAACCGCGACGCGCACGAGCGCGACACCTCGCCGGTGGTCTGGACCGTCATCGCCATCATTCCGGTTGCGGGCCTTGTTGCCTATTGCCTGATGCGTCCGCCGCTGACCAGGCGCGACGCGAGCGAGCAGGACATGGAGCTCAAGCTCCTGCGCAACCAGCTCAAGGAATACGGCAGCTGCCCTCACTGCGGCTACCCCACGCAGAAGGACTTCATCATCTGCCCGCATTGCCGCAAGCAGCTCCGCAACGTGTGCTCGCGCTGCGGCAGGGTCCTCGAGCCCGAGTGGGTGGCGTGCCCGTACTGCACGACGCCCGTCCACGGCGCGTCCTCGAACAGGCGCTCTGGCTCGGGGTCTTCGCACGGCAGCCGCGCGGACGAGATTCGCGCGCGCAACAACAGGCCGCGCGAGGAGCATGCGGATGCCCCGGCGCAAGACGCCAAAGACCCGTTTGCTCCCAGCGAGGCAGACGTCGCCGAATAGATTTTGCGCAATTCTTCGAACAGCTTCACCATATGCGCGGGCCAGTGCGTATCATGCACGGTGGCTCGCGCCGTTTTATAGATAGACATCCACCGTTTTTCGTGGCATACCAACACCTACATGCGTCTTCGTGCATGTGCAGTCACAAAAAGCAGAAAGGATAGCAATGGCTCGTCCTATGACCATGGCGGAGAAGATCCTCGCCGCCCACGCCGGGCTCGACGAGGTCGTCCCCGGCCAGCTCGTCGAATGCGACCTCGACCTGGGGC
>JBJEHP010000087.1:0-11564 GCA_051876145.1 Coriobacteriales bacterium
TCCGCCTTGGAAGTGGTCGTGCGAGAGTATCGAGCCTCCCACGATGGGGAGGTCCGCGTTCGAGCCGATGAAGTAATGCGGGAACAGCTTGATGAAGTCGAGCAGGCGCACGAAGGTGCCGTGGTCGACGTGCATGGGGCGATGCTCCTCGCTCATCGCGATGCAGTGCTCGTTGAAGTAGGCGTAGGGGGAGTACTGCAGGCCCCACTGCTCGCCGCCCAAGATGAGCGGGACGATCCTGAGGTTGCGCCTGGCGGGGTGCGCGCCAAGCGGGCTTGTGGCCGGACGTCCCGGGTAGCCCTCGTTTTCCATGCAGAGCTGGCAGCGCGGGTAGGCATCTCCCGAGACGTCATGTGCGGCGCGTGCGATGTCGCGCGGGTCCTTCTCGGGCTTGGAGAGGTTGATCGTGATCTCGAGCTCTCCCCACTGGGTGGGGGTGCGCCACTTGATGTCGTTGGCGATGGCCTTGCGGTGCACGTAGTCGACGTCTCCGCACAGCCGGTAGAACCATGACGTCGCCTGTTGCGGGTCCTTCGCGTGCAGGGACGCGAAGGTGCGCGCGACCTCGTGGGGGCGTGGCATGAGCAGGCTCATGATCCACCCGCGGATGCCGTCGTCTCCGTCGCCGGTGAGCGGGACAACGTCGTTTTCTTTTGCGACGATGGTCAGCTCGTCCAAGACCGCGTTCAAATCGAAGCTCAGGTCGGACGACTTGATGGTGGGGATGCGGTCTGCCAGAGCGCCGTTGGCGGCAGAAGCATGCGTCTCGAGCCTGCTGAGCGGGGCGCCCTGCTCGCCGATTGCCGCGAGCACGGTGTTGTAGGCCCAGATCCGGTCGCATTCGTCGATGAACTCGTGCGTGATCGCGTAGTCGACGAGCTCGAGGACGGTCGTGCTTATATCCATTGCGCAAACGCTCCTTTGGAGGACAGTTCTATGAAATGCACCGTGTCGGGACCGAGCAGCTGCTCGACGGAGGTCGCGAACAGCTTCGATATCTCGGTGGGGACATAGGCTTGTATGCTACCCCCAAAACCGCCTCCGTGTATACGGCTCACGCCATGAACGCCGAGGGCGATGTCGCTCAGGGCGAGGGCGACCATGGCGGGCTGCTCGGACGAGCCGAGCGGAGAGACGTTTTGCAGGTACTGGGCCGATGAGATGCCGGAGAGCCTCGTGAGCTGCAAGAACAGCTCGACATCGCCTGCGCGCATCGCGTTTGCCCGCGCTTCGACGAGGCGCATCTCGTGGTAGTAGTGGAGCGCCCTCAGCGTGGCGCGGTCGCCGAGCGCGGAGCGGATGTCGCCGAGCTTGGCCAAAAACGCGTTCTCGTCCACCTGGCACAGGCGCTCGGCCCCGAAGGCGCGCGCGACCGCCAGCATGTCCTGGCCGATGGAAGCGTAGTCGTCCGTCTTGTCGCTGTGGCTGCTCTTCGTGTCGATGAGGCAGATCGAGTACCCGTGCGCGGCAAAGTTGAAGTCGATGCGCTCGTAGCGCGGGGATTCGGGATTTTCGAAGTCCATCGCGACGATGCCGCCCAGCGCGATGGACGCCTGGTCCATGAGGCCGCAGGGCTTGCCGTAGTAGTAGCGCTCCGCATCTTGGGCGATGAGCGCGCGGGTGATGGGGCCGGTCTTGGCGTCTCCGTAGAGCAGGTCGAGCGCGGTGGCGATGCCGAGCTCGAATGCGGCCGAAGAGGAAAGGCCGCCGCCCGAGGCAAGCGCGCTTTCCGTGCGCGCGTCGAAGCCCGCGACGGGCACGCCCGCGGCTTTCAGGCCAGCGACGACTCCACGCACCAGCGCAGCCGAGCTTCCCTGCTCTGCCGGCACGGGGGCAAGTTCCGTGAGATCGATATCGATGTCTTGATGGCCGGGGCTGCTCACGCGTCCGCGCATCTCGTCGTTGGGCTGCATGAGGACCTCGATGCCCTCGGAAACGGTCGCCGCGATGACCTTGCCGCCCTGGTGATCGGTGTGGTTTCCGGCAATCTCGGTGCGCCCGGGCGCAAAGGCCCTGATGCACGGGCTGAACGTCTGCTGAGCCATGGTCTAGGCCTCCCGCCTGGTATTATTGGCACCGCTGCGCTCGAGGAGCGCGTGCACGGCATGCTGGTAGAGCATACGGGCCTGTTCGTCCCAACACCGCATATCGTCCGAGGTCATGAGCATGCTCGCATGGGTACAGTCAGTCTCGAGCAGCAGCGCGCGCTGCGCGGCGCTCAGCTTGACGTCGTCGCGCAGGAAGAAGACGTCGGGGTCGTTCGCGAAGGCGCGTCCGTCGAGCGGGGAGCGCCCGATGGTGTTTGCCAGACTGCGCTTCGTGCTGACGCGCTCGCGGTCGAGCCCGCGCATGTAGAGCTTGCCGTCCCAGTCGAGTCCGACGTCGCAGCCGATGCGGCAGTAGTCGACGATGCCGAACGCGCTGCCGAGCGGCACGCCGCAGCCGAGCAGCAGGACGTCGCTTGGCACGGCGGAGCGGACGAGCTCGAGTGCGTCGTGCATGAGCTGCCCGCGGTTGCAGCCGTCGTGGGGGAGCATGCAGGCGGCGTAGAGGAAGTCGATTTTGAGCAGTTTGAAGCCCCAGTCGCGCGTGATGATCTGCAGCACCTCGGCAAGATAGCTGCGAAAGGCGCCATTGCGCGTGTCGAGCGCATAGCCGCCGCTCCAGTGGCAGCCCGTCTTCACGGGGTTTCCGTCATCGTCTCTGAGCAGCCAGTCCGGGTGTTCCTTGAAAAGCCGGGAGTCTTTCTCGCAGACGAACGGGGCGATCCACAGCCCCGGGGTAAAGCCCGCCTCGCGCGCCGACGCGCCGAGTGGGGCCAGCCCCCGCGGGAATTTCCGAGGGTTCACGTCCAGCCAGTCGCCGACCGTGCAGTAGCCGTCGTCGATCTGGAACACCTTGAGCGCATCGCCGGTCTCGACCTGCGCAAAAGCGTCGTGCGCCGCTTCGAGGTCGGCCGTGAGCTTCGCCTCGTCGATATCGTAGTAGTGCCGGTACCAGCTCGTGTAGCCGACGATTGGGCGCGTCGTGCGCGCGGTGATGCCGCTGAGCGAAAACCACGCCTGAAAGCACTCGTCGAGGCTTCCCCGCACCAAGGCGAGCTGCACGAGCGTGTGCGTCTCGTGTGCCGCGAGCCTGCCGAGCGGCACCTCGGGCAACACGATGACCCTGCCCTCGTCGGTGCGCACCTCGAGTTTCGTGAAGCCTTCCGACTCGTCGAGCGAGCCGACGAGCTCGCAGGCATCGTCTGCGCGCACATACGCATACGTGTAGCCATGGAGGTGCCCGGGTTTGCCGTCGTAGTCAGCAAAGCGGTAGTCGCCGCTGCCGTCGAGCACCCATTTGCGCAGCACGGGGCCGGGGATGTCGTTCACGCCGCGCATGCGCGCTTTGACGGGGAGCTCGACCGTATCGGTCCAGGACTGGTAGCCGTTGACGAGAACGCGGTCTTTCGCGCCGAACTCATGGGCGAGCTCAAGCGAAAACCCCGTGACGGTGAGCTCGGCTTTCGTCTCGATGCTGCAGGTAATGCGCGAACTGTCGACGCGGGGGCAGACGCTCAGGTCCTGCGTCTCGAACGGGGCGTCCATGCCGGCGCTGATGTGGCGCGGGCCCTCGCTCGTCTCGTAGCTGATCTCGAAGGATATCGGCTTCATTATCTGTTCGTCCGCTCCCTGAAGTTCTCGGAGATGATGCCCATGATCTTGTCCTCATGGTAGCGGGTGAACACGATGGCACCGAGCAGGCAGAACACGGCGGCGAACACGGCGGTCAGGCGATAGCCCATGCCGCCGCTGCCGATGAGCGCGATGGAGGTAAACAGCAGCATCGCGAGCGACTGGCCCAGCTTGAAGGCGAAGGTGCGCGCCGCATAGAACATTCCCTCGCGCTTCTCGCCCGTCTGGATGGCATCGGCCTCGGCGATGTCTGCCACGACGGCCTGCGGGATGATGCCGAGGATGGCCATCGGGATCGAAGCCAGGACGGCGACGATGACGCCCCATGCAACCCCGGGCACGCCAAACCATCCCACGCAGGTGGTGATGGCAAAGGCAAGCGTGAAGAAGAAGAACGCGAAGACGACGAGCTTCTTCTTGCCCAGGCGCTTGGCGAGCACGTTGACGGGCAGGTAGAAGGCGAAGCTCAGGATGGTCATGAGGGCAAATAGCGGAAACGTCATGCTGTCGCTGAGCCCCATGAGCTCGGTGATGTAGAACGGCAGGCCGGTCTGGAACATGGTCAGAGCGATCCAGTACAGCACGTCGGAGCCGACGAAGGTGCGGAACTCGTGGTTGCGAAACGTCTTGACGAGGCTTTTGAACGTGGGCGTCTCGGAAGGCGTCGTGACCGCGTACTCGTGCTCGTTGATGGCGAAAGAGGGGACGAGCATGCACACGACCGCGACGACCGACAGGATGCCGATCGTGAGTCGAAACGCGTTCGTGATGCCGAAGTCGGACGCGAAGACGGCGGCGATGTTGGGGACGAGGTAGGCAAACGCCGTGCCGAAGAAGTACGTCGTCGAGATGAAGGTCGAGACGTTGATGCGCTGCTTCTGCGTGCGGCCGAGCTCGGGGATGAGGGCGTTGTAGGGAGTGCAGTAGCAGGTCATCGCGAGGTAGAAGCACAAGACCATGACGAGCAAAAACAGGTTGTTGACCCAGCTCACCTCTCCGACGGGCGAGATGAAGATGAGCACTGTCGCGGCGCCGAACGGGATGGGCGCGTAGCGCAGGAAGGGGACGCGGCGCCCGAGGCGGTGCCGGCAACGGTCGGACTTGGAGGCGATCCAGGGGTCGGTGAAGGCGTCGAAGATGCGGCCGGAGGCGGTGATGAGGCCGATGACGGTCAGCCCTAGGAACACGGCCCCCTGCGTGATGAAGAGCTGTTGCCCCTGCGAGAGCAGGGACTCCCCGGGCTGGTAGTAGTAGACGAGCCAGTTCGAGATGATGCCGGAAAGCATCGACCAGCCGAGCTGGCCAATCGCGAACAGCCACAAGATCCCGTTGCCGGCAAGCTTCTTGCCCTCGTCTACCGGAACGGCCGCGGTACTCACGCTGTCACTCATTTGAGAATTTCCCCCAGTAATCGAAAACACGTAAAAGCGCATTAGAATAGTGCGCATGCAATAAACAATGCGTTAGCAATAGTATCGGATTTGAGACAAGTGGGGACGAGCATGGCGACTAAACCCGATCGGTCATCGGCAATCTTCGGCAACGACATTGACGAGCGCACCTACCGCAAGGCGTGTCGCTCCAAGCGCCGCTTCGAGCGCAAGTACGGCGTCGATGCGCCCGGCTCGTGCCACCTCCGCGCCGGCGAAGTGCCCGTCATCGGCGAGGCGCTCGGCGTGCGCAATCTCGTGCATGCCGATTGCCCCGGTTTCGATATCCGCGCCGATGCCGCCGTTGCCCCCGTGCCGCCCGAAACGGAGCGCAGCGTTGCCGGCGCAGGCGGATCCCCGCTCGTCGTGGGCAACATCCGCATGGGCTTCGGGCACTACCGCATCTCGATGGCCATGGCCTCTGCCGCGCACGCGATGGGGTACACGCCCTACTGGCTCGACCTCATGGCGTTTCCCGGCTCTGCCTGCACGGGCATCATCGCCGAGCAAAACGAGCTGTACTCGAGAGGCTCGCGCCTGTCGCAGCGCTTCGCCCTGTTCAACAGGCTCGTCTGGGAGCCGCTCAACTCCGAGGGCTTCCGCAAGCTCTCCTACAACGCGTCCGACCAGAAGGTCTCCGAGCTCATGACGGCGCCGTTTGCAGACCTGCCCCGCGACGTCCCCTTCGTGGGCACGCATGCCTGGCCATCGCAGGCCGCGGTGCATGCGGGGCTTTCGCAGGTGGTGAACGCCATACCGGACAACTGGCCCATGGCGCTGCACCTGGCAGAAGGCGCCATCCACACCGTCCAGACGCCGAGCAGCTTCATGGGCTACAAGATGCTGCGCGGCATGGACAAGAAGCGCACGCTCAAGCCCATGCCCAAGGGCTCGCTTTTCTGCACGGGTCACTACATCGACCATGAGCTCGTCTCAAACATCGAAGCCGACTGCGATCGGCGCCGCAGGCGCATCGGGCAGGGACGCCCGCTGCGCTACCTGCTGAGCGTGGGCGGCGCCGGCGCACAGCAAGACCTGTTCGTGAGCATCATCAGCCACCTGCTCCCGTTCATCGAGGCGGGCAGCGCAACGCTGATGGTCAATGTCGGCGACCATCGCAATGTCTGGGAATCGCTTGTCGAGGCCGTGCCCGCCCTGCGCGACGCAACGCTGCACTTCGACGACTTCGCCGAGACGAGGCGCTTTGCCGCTTCCGCGCTCGACGGGCCGATGGAGGGCATCCACGCGTTTTGCGACGATGACATCTTCTCGGCCGTCTACTCGACCAACCTGCTCATGAGATGCTGCGACATCCTCGTCACCAAGCCGAGCGAGCTCGCGTACTACCCGGTGCCCAAGCTCATGATCAAGCGCGTGGGCGGCCACGAGGCATGGGGCGCGATTCGCGCTGCGGAGCTGGGGGACGGCACCTACGAGATGCAGACCGCGCCAGAGATTGCCGCGATGATCGACCTGTTCCAGGCCGAGCCCGAGCTCGTCGAGCAGATGTGCTTCAACATCGAGTGCGAGAAGGCGCGCGGCACCTACGATGGCGCCTACCGGGTCATCGAGCTGGCGACGCAGCCGCGCTAGAAATTACAGAGAGGCAGGGCACTAGAAGACGAGTCGCATCTGGTACCACGTCGCCCCGCCGTGGCTCGATTCGCTCATGCCCTCGTCCACAAAGCCGAAGCGCGCGTAGAAGCCGACGAGCTTTTCCTTGCAGGTGAGGACGACGCCTTTTCTGCCCTGCTCTCGGGTGCTTTCAAGGTAGCTGCGCATGAGCTGGGAGGCGATGCCGAGATGCTGGTAGGAAGGCAGCGTGGCGACGCTGAAGATCATCTCCCAGCTGCCGAGCTCGTCTTGCAGACGCGCGTCGGCGTACATCTCGTCGCGCAGGTCGTGCTCGTCTGACGGCATCGCCGAGATGTAGGAGACGAGCGTATCGCCGTTGAACATCAGGTGGAAGTGGTTGGGAAAGTACAGCAGCCGCTGCTTCATCCGCTCGCGCGAGGCGGCCTCTGCGGGGAGGAACGCCGCCTGCTCGAGCTCGGTCACGATGTCGAGGTCGTCGAGGGTTGCCGTGCGGATCCTAAGCGTCATGCGCCATCAGCTCCTAATCGTCGAAGCCCCACATGCGCACCTCGGTCTCGAGGTGCACGCCCGCGTCGGCAAAGACGGCGTTTTGCACGTCGACGATCACCTGGCGGATGTCAGCGGCGGTGGCGCCGCCCATGTTCACGACGAAACCGGCGTGTTTGGTGGACACCTGGGCACGTCCCACCGTGTGCCCCTGCATGCCCGCGTCCTGGATGAGCTTGCCCGCGTAGTACCCGATGGGGCGCTTGAAGGTGCTGCCGGCGCTGCCCAGCTCGAGCGGCTGCTTGTCCTCGCGGCGCTGCTTGAGCTCTTTCATGCGCGCGGAAATCTTGTCCTTGTCGAAGGGCACGAGGTGGATGGTCGCGTCGAGCACGATGTAGCCGCGGTCGGACATCATGCTGTGCCGGTAGTTCCACTGCGCGTCGGCGGCGGAGACGGTGACGACCTCGCCCTCGAGCGTCAGGCAGGTCACCGAGACGCCGACGTCCTTGAACTCGCCGTCGTAGGCCCCGGCGTTCATAATGGCGGCTCCGCCAATGGAGCCGGGAATCCCCGAGGCGAACTCGTAGCCGGTGAGGCCCGCGTCGCGCGCAGCCTCGGCAACCTGCTTATTCGTAGCGCCGGCCTGGGCGGTCAGCAGGTTTCCCTCGATGTCGATGCGGGCGAACTTCTCGCCCAGCACGATTACGAGCCCCTCGATGCCCTCGTCGGCGACAAGCAGGTTGCTGCCGCAGCCGATGACGTGCCAGTCGGCGTTGGCCGCGCGGGCCGCCGCGAGCGCGCCTTCGATCTCTTCGATCGAGCTCGGGGTCACGAGGAAGTCCACGGGGCCGCCTGCGCGAAACGTCGTGTGCCTGCTCATGGGTTCGTCTTCGAGAACCGCCTCTGGGGGGAGCGCCTCGAACAGCTTTGTGCGGAGGATGTCTTTGTTCATCGAAAATGCCAATCTGTGTCGTATCGGCCGTCTATCTTAGCCGAGCTGGGTGCGTTTGAAAACGAGGTAGCGGTTGAGGCGGCCGGTCCTTCCGTCGGCGCGGTAGCTGTCGACGAGCTGAGCTCTGCCGGCGAGATGGGCGGCGAGCGCGTCTACCTCGGCGTCGTTGAAATGGTGGCAGTAGCGGTACACGCCGGGCCTTGCCTGCCAGCCGATAAGGTAATCGCGTGGTCCCAGGCCGGTCAAGCCCAGCTCGGAGATGCCGCGTGCCGTCGTCTGCTCTGCCTTGGCCGCAAGCCCCTCATCGTCCATGAACTGCCAGCAGGACACGGCAAACACGCCGCCCGGTGCGGTTGCCCGCGCGAGCAGCTCGAGCAGGCCGCAGCGCATCTCGAAGGTGGGCAGGTGGTGCATGAACCCGAACGAGACGGCCAGGTCGTGTGCCGACAGTTCAGGTCCTTGCCCGTCGAGCAGCGCCTGCGCCAGGTCGAGGTCGCGCACGGGGATGCCCTCGGCCCCCGCGCTCAGCGCGGGGCAGTTGTCGATGGCGTCGAACTCGAGGCGCGTGAGGGGGAAGCGCTCTTGCAAGAAGCGCTCGAAGCGCAGGTTGCCGCAGGCGAGGTCGAGCACCTTCGCGTAGCTGCCCAAGGAAAGCCCGTCTGCCAGGCGCTCCCATCCCGCCCAGGCGCTGTGCCTGGTCTGCGAGAACGAGGCGGCCTGGAGACGGTAGAACTCGGTGTTGAGCTCGATGAGCCTGCGTGCTGTCTGGTTATCTGCGGTCATATCCCGTGATTCTACAGCGATTACGCTAGAATCAGGCCCCATGGAACAGCTGCTACTCGAAATACTCGCAATCCTCAGGTCGGGAAAAAGCCTCGACAGCCGCGAGCTGGGCAAGCTCATCGACTCGCATAACGCGCTGGTCAAATCGGCCCAGCGCGCGTATTCCAAGAAGAAGATCCTGCCGTACTACCTGCGCGTCAAGGAACAGGACCCCGTGCGCTGGGCATCGTGGGGCGTCAATGACGAGCTCGAGGCGCGACTCATGCGCACGCTTCGCATGAAGCCGCGGCGCACGGCGTCGGGTGTCGCCACGATCACGGTCATCACCAAGCCGTGGAAGTGCGCGAGCGACTGCCTGTACTGCCCGAACGACCTGCGCATGCCCAAGAGCTACCTGCACGCCGAGCCCGCCTGCCAGCGTGCCGAGCGCAACTTCTTCGACCCGTACCTGCAGGTCGCCTCGCGCCTGAGGGCACTCGAGCAGATGGGGCACCTCTGCGACAAGGTCGAGCTCATCGTGCTCGGTGGGACGTGGAGCGACTACCCGATTTCCTATCAGACCTGGTTTGTCTCCGAGCTCTTCCGCGCGCTCAACGACGCGCCCCATACTGACAAAATCGTGCGCGAGCGCAGGGGCTTCTACCAGGAGTGCGGCATCTCCTGCGACGAGGCGGAGCTTGCGGGCTTCGTGGAGCCCGAACAGAAGCGGATCGCCGCCGGCGGGGAGCGTTTCAATGCCGCGTTCGACCGCCTGTACGGGAACAGCAGGGCCTGGGCAGAGGCGGCGTCGGTCCAGGAGGCGACGCTTGCGGACCTTATCGAGCAACACCGCATCAACGAGACGGCGGCACATCGCGTGGTCGGGCTCGTCATCGAGACGCGCCCCGATGCCATTACGCCGGAGCGGCTCAGGTTTTTCCGGCAGCTCGGCTGCACCAAGGTGCAGATTGGCGTGCAGAGCCTGCGGCCCGAGGTGCTGCGTGCCAACGAGCGCCGCATCGACGTGCAGCAGATCGCGCGTGCCTTCGCGTACCTCCGCGTCTTCGGCTTCAAGATCCACGCGCACTTCATGGTCAACCTCTACGGCTCGACGCCTGATGAGGATATCGAGGACTACCGCGAGTTCATGAGCTCTCCTTCGTTCATGCCCGACGAGGTCAAGCTCTACCCGTGCGCCCTGATCGAGGACACGCGGCTCGTCGCGCGCTACGAGGCGGGGCAGTGGCGGCCCTACGGCGAAGACGAGCTCGTCGACGTTTTGGTCCACGACGTCCTTTCGACGCCCCCGTTCTGCCGCGTCTCGCGCATGATCAGGGATTTTTCCGCCGGAGACATCGTCGCCGGCAACAAGAAGACGAACCTGCGGCAGATGGTCGAGGCAAGGCTAACCCAGATGGACGCCCAGGTTGACGAGATTCGCTTCCGCGAGATCAGTCTCGCCGCCACCGACCCCGCCTCGCTCGAGCTCAAGCAGGTCGAATACGAGACGAGTGCCACCCACGAGGTGTTCTTGCAGTGGGTGACGCCCGAGGGCGGCATCGCGGGTTTCCTGCGCCTGTCGCTGCCCGACGCCTCGTTTGTCCGCGCGCATCAAGACGAGCTCCCCGTCAGCCCAGGCGAGGCGATGATCCGCGAAGTGCACGTGTACGGGCGCGTCGCCAACTTCCACGAGAGCGCCGAGGGCGTGCAGCACCGCGGGCTCGGCAAGCGCCTCGTCGAGCGCGCGGCAGACATCGCCCGCGCTCGGGGTTACGCAAAGCTCAACGTCATCAGCTCGGTGGGCACGAGGGGCTACTACGAAAAGCTCGGCTTTACGCGCGCGGGGCTGTACCAGTCGCGCGACCTGTAGCGCCTGGCCGGGGTCGGCGGGTGCCCGTCTGCGGCTTTGCCGTCTTTTCCCGTCCGGATGAAAGCACGTCGCGCGAGTGGGGTACAATACCGCCTCGCGATTGACATCAACGACTGAATACCGAGGCACGATGCTTACAGAACTACTCGAAGAGAAGAAGGCCCTCATGGCCGCGCTCGACGCGGTCAACGCGGACCTGCACCGCAACGTATCCGTCTACGCCGTCCTCGAGACGCAAGACCCGAGCTGGCCGTTCGACATCAGGTGGGTGGCAAAGCCGGGAACGGCGTCGGATGACATGAAGCTCATCAACGAGCGCCTCTTCGACCGCGCGTTCCTCGACTATGGCTTTCACGAGGTCCTCGACGAGAACCAGATAGAGGGCGTTGCCTACCAGCCCATCGAGGAGCTCTACGCCGATCCCGACTGCATCGGCTGCGCGCCGGTCTCGTTCTTCGACGACGACAAGACGGTCGCCCGCATGGCACACGGCGCAGACGAGGACGACGACGAGCTCGAGGACCTCGATGCCCAGCGTTTCCTGTTCTTCTTGAAGTCGGTGGCCGGCTCCGTCGTCGACGGCTCTCCCTCTGCGGGCGTCGCCTACGACGATGTCGAGAAGCTCGTCGGCCTCGTGTTCAAGTATGAGTGCGCAGGCGAGGGCGCGCGTCAGACGGTCGTCGCCTTCCAGCGCGTGCAGCGCATGTGGATCCAGCAGAAGTCGAGCTACCTTCGGTTCGGCACGGAAGAAGACGAGCCGTTCGCCTTCTCGGACCGCTCGGTCAAGATCG
>JBJEHP010000088.1:0-3086 GCA_051876145.1 Coriobacteriales bacterium
TCATGCTGGTGCACAAGGCCGAGATGTTCCCGGCCGAGTGCATCGTGCGCGGCTACCTTGCCGGCTCGGGCCTGAAGGAGTACGAGAAGTCCGGCACGGTCTGCGGCATCGAGCTGCCGGCTGGCCTCGTGAACTCCAGCAAGCTGCCCAACCCGATCTACACCCCTTCCACCAAGGCAGAGATCGGCGACCACGACGAGAACGTCTCGTTCGAGCGCACCGTCGAGATGCTGGGCGAGAAGGACGCGACCGCGCTGCGCGACGCCTCGCTCAAGGTCTACCAGACGGCCGCCGACTACGCGGCCCAGCGCGGCATCATCATTGCCGACACGAAGTTCGAGTTTGGCCTGGTCGACGGCAAGCTCACCTTGGCCGACGAGGTCATCACGCCAGATTCGTCGCGCTTCTGGCCGCAAGACGAGTACGAGCCTGGCAAGAGCCAGTCGAGCTTTGACAAGCAGTTCGTGCGCGATTGGCTCAACGCCAACTGGGACCGCACGGGCAACCCGCCGCATCTTCCCGCCGACATCATCGAGAAGACGTCCCAGAAGTACATCCAGGCATACGAGCTCATCACGGGCGAGAAGTTCGTCCCTGCCCAGGCGTAGCGCGACGTTTGCGCCGCCGATGCTTTTTTATGAGGTTTTGAAAGGTAAGCACTGAATGACTCAACGTAACCCGATGAATCCGCGCAACCAGGAACGGCCCAAGGGCAAGACCCGCAAGTCCGCGAGCTCGGCGAAGCTCGTCAAGCCCGCAGGCGCGTCCGTATCCGTGACCACCGATCGCGCCCGCAAGAAGCAAAAGGACAAGGAGCGCAAGGAGAAGGAGAAGGCCGAGGCCGCGCAGGACCGCAAGCGCGAGGCCCTGCTCACGGTGGGCACGCAGGCACTGCCCGAGTACAAGAAGTGGCGCCGCTGGTGGGTCGTCTCGCTCATCGTCGCCATCGTGTGCGTGCTCGCGTCGTGGCTCGCCTCGATCTACGGCAACAACGGCGAGGTCTCGCAGCAGTTCCACGACCTCATGCAGCCGCTCAGCATTGCCGGCATCGTCATCGGGTATGCGGCCATCATCTTCGCGCTGTTCATCGACTTCAAGAAGATCCGCCCCCTGCGCAAGGCGCAGCAGGCACGAGCCCAGCACCTCTCGAAGAGCGAGAAGCGCAAGCTCGACCAGCAGATCGCGCTGAGCGAGAAGGCACAGGCCGAGCAGAAGGGCTCCAAGCGCCGCATGCCGTGGGACAAGAAGGAAACGGACGCCGCAAAGCACGACGACGCCGATGCGAAAGACGCCAGCAAGAAAGACGCCAAGAAAGCGTAACGGGAGAACACGATGCTGTTTACTGCGAAGTACGTTATACCGGTTACCGCCCCGTTCATCGAAGACGGTGCCGTGCTCGTCAGAGGGGACGAGATTGCCGATGTCGGCCCCGCCGAGTTCCTGAAGGCCAAATACCCGGACGAAGAGGTACGCGACATGGGGCTTTCCGCCCTCATGCCGGGCTTCGTCGACGTGCACACGCACCTGGGCTACACGGCGCTGCGCGGTATGTTCGGCGACCTGCCGTATTCCGATTGGAAGCGCGCGGTACTGCGCCGCGAGGTGCTCTTCACGCCTCAGGATTGGATTGACTCGGCACGCCTGGGCTCGCTCGAGGCCGTCGCGTCCGGCATCACGACCATCGCCGACATCACCTCGACGGGCAGCTCCTTCGTGGCGGCATCCGAAATCGGCCTGCGTGCCCGCATCTACCGCGAGGTCATGACCATCCATGGCGACCATGCCGATGCCGTCGTGCAGGAAGGCGTCGACGACATCAAGGCCTGGCGCGAGCAGGACACGAGCTCGCGCATCCAGTTTGGCATCGCGTCCGGCCCCATCTACTCGTGCCATCCCAAGGTGTTCAGCTCCATCGCTCGCTATGCCAACGAGCACGGCGTCCCGGTTGCCATGCACCTTGCGGGCAGCCATGAGGAAGACGACTTCATCCGCTACGGCTCCTCGCCGTTTGCCGTCCACACGTCCGAGCACGAGAACCACCGCCTGAGCGAGGCGTATCCGCCGTGGCTGCCCGCAGGCGTCTCGCCGGTCAAGTACGTCTCCAACTGGGACATCCTGGACGTGCCCGAGATGCTGGCCGTGCACTGCGTGCACGTCGACGACGAAGACATCGAGATCCTCGCGGAAAAAGGCGTCGACATCGCGTACTGCCCGCGCATCAACTCCAAGCTCAGCATGGGTTCGGCGCCGCTCATCAAGTTCCTGTCGGCGGGTATTACCGTCGGGCTCGGCACCGACTCCCCGGCAGCGGTCGACACGACGGACATGATCGACGAGATGCACACGGGCCTGATGATCACCCGTGCGACCAGCCCCGATAGGCGCATCCACCTGCGTTCCGATCAGATGCTGCGCATGGCGACCATCAACGGAGCACGCGCGCTGCACGTCGAGAACAGCATCGGCTCGCTCGAGATTGGCAAGAAGGCGGATATCATCGCGGTCGATCTGCACAACTCGCACCAGAACCCGACCAACAACCCCGAGAGCGCGGTCATCTACACAGCCAACCAGGACAACGTCAAGATGACGATGATCGACGGCAAGATCTTGTATGACAACTTCACGCACGTCTCCGGCGTCGACCGCGACGGCATCGTCGCGCGCGCCAACGAGCTGCGCGAGCGCATCCGCGCCAACGTCGACAACGACGAGCTGCGCGAAGCGATGCTGGACAACGCGAGCGAAGACCGCCGCGACCGTTACAACAGGTAGAAAGACGATAAGCACATGGCACAGAAGTACAAAAAGCAGACCCAGCACGACAAGGTCGAGGCCGCCCGCGCGGAGGAGTACCGCAGGCTGAAGGCGGAAAAGCACAAGCGCGTCGTCGTCACCGTGTTTTCCGTGCTCATCTGCGTGCTGCTCATCTTCGCGTTCTGCTTCCCGGCAGTGACGATGCTGATGAAGTAGCCGAGCCGGCAACAAGAAGCGCGCGAAAGCCGTGCCCCTTTTGGGGTGCGGCTTTTTTCATACTTACGCCGTGTGCCATCGAGTCGCGAGCGGAGCGGCTCTGCTCTTGGGAA
>JBJEHP010000089.1:0-11475 GCA_051876145.1 Coriobacteriales bacterium
CATCATCGTGTCCGTCTTCGCCAGCAGGATGCGCCCCATGTCCGCATCATCGATAACCCCCTTGAGGACCTCGAGCTCGAGGGATGGGACCTCAAAGCGCTGCGCCTCGAGGTCGATGTGCAGAAATCCGTAGTCATCGGCCAGCATCAGCAGTTCCTCGCCCCCGGGCATCGCCCCGAGGGCATCGAGGTCTCGAAATGTGCCCTGCTCCAACAGCATCATGGCAAACGCTGCCCGAAACACCGAGTTGGGGAGTTTCTCGCACAGAAACGAGCGCAGGCAGGTCCGGGCGACGTCGGGGCACGCGCCCCAGATGGCAAGCGGCGTCTCGCCGAACAGCCCCGCGCGCGCATCGCGCCAACGCTCGACCCCGTGCACGTGCTCGAGCCCCTCGAGCTCGTCGACCCAGGCATCGTATTCGCGCTGGCTGACGGCAAGGTCGCGCGGCCGCACGAGGATGCGCTCCGCCTGCAGGTTCCTCAGGCAGTCGTGCGAGGGCAGGCACGTGACGACGACCTCCGTCCCCGCGTACAGAGCCGCGTCTATCTGGTCGCTCAACAGCTCCGCACGCTGCTCGTGGAGCCAGGGGAGGTCGTCGAGCACCAGCAGCGTCGGCACGTCGGAGCCGGCGAACACCGTACGCGCGACTCGCCGATCGTCGAGGCGCGCGATGAAGTCGGGCGTGTTCGCATCTACCCAATCGACGTGCTTCCCCTTGAAGAGACGATCGGCATACTCGCGCGCCAGCTCGGTTTTGCCATAGCCGGACGGCGCGGAAATGATGCGCACGACAGACCTGTCCTGGAGCATCGTCGTAACGAGCCTGTCGCGGTTCACATGACCGCGCCCGTGATCCGGCGTATGCGCGTGCTCGTCCGATGCAACCATGGCCAGCCCTCCTGTCAGCTTCCGATAGCGAAGACGTTTCCCGTCCACTCGAGAAACTGCGTCACGAGCGAGGCGGGCAGCCAGCGCACGGCAAGGGAGACCGCGATGAGGAGCACCCCCACCACCGACAGCGCAAACGAGAGCATTCCCCAGTTGACACCGCGGTCGGCGCCTTGGGCCCTGCCCAGCGACGCGCCTTTGGACGGCGTCTGGCGCAGCGCACGCATGCTCTCGAGAAGCGCAGGCCGATCGCTCGGCCTTGGCGCCCGTGGAACTGGGATGCTCACCTTTCGACTCCTCGTGACGTAGCAACAATCCGATTTCCAAGCTAAAGGAAAACGGGACGTCACGACGAAAAATGAGGGGCGCGTACGGTGTATCTTTCGCAATACATGTTTTGCCACGCAAACAGGTATTGCGCAGAATATTCTGAGCTTTGCATACTGCAGGCGCGAAACGGAGCGCACCCTCGCGAGCCCGCTATTCGACTGCGGTCTTGAATTCGACCATGTTCTTCCAGAAGCGCTGCGGCATGAGCGAGGTGCGCAGCGAGGGGTTGTAGCGCTGGTCGTGGGAGACCGAATCGTAGAAGCGCTTCCACAGCGCCTGGAACTCGCGCTCTTCCTTCGTGCGATCGAACGACGCGACCCCGTCCGTCAGCACGAGCGTCGTCTTGTGGAGGTCGTATACGCCTGCCATGCCGTGCGTCTCGTCGTAGATGACGAACGGCTGGATGCTGAAGCGCTCGACGAAATGCTCCATCGCAATGGGAAGCACCGCCGCCTTGGGGTTAATGCGGGCAAAGAAGACGCCGTTTTCGAGCTGCTCGAACCTGAGGAACTGATAGACCTTCTCCCTCTCGGAGAGCACGGATGCCGCGAGGCGTTCCACGGCTGCCACGCAGGGTACCGCCAAGTCGTTGGCAGCGCGGTAGCCCTCGTCCATGCCCTTGACAATGTAGGAGAACAGCTGCATCTCCTTGCCGGGCGCGTCGGAGAGAAACGCGGTCTTTACCGTGGTGAAAAACTTCCTGCCCGCGCGCGATGCCAGCCCGACGCGCACGCGCTCCGCATGCGAAAGGTCGGTCTTGACCGAGACGACCTGTTGGCCGAGGCTTGGCTGTGCCATGTGCTCGGTGCAGATCTGCTCGGGAAAGGCGTGCCTGCAGTACGCGTCGAAGACCACGGAGAAAAAGCCCTCGAGTGTGCCGTCGTAGCACAGCATGAGCTGCGCCGGCTCAAGCCTGTACATGCTCTTTGCCCTCCCCTGTTGCCGCAATGAGAAGCGGGTCGAACTGCGGCAGGCCGCTCGGGGTCCTGCCCAGCTTCTGGAGCTCGGCAGGATGCGCCTCTAAGCGCTGCGCGCGGGCACGCTGCAGGAGGATGTCTCCCCCGCGCTTGACTCGGAACGGGTCGACATTCGCCTGCTCCACCTCGTCGAACAGGGCAAGCTGCCCCTCCACGAGCTTGCGCCGGCCCTTCCTGCCCGCGCCCGTCGCGCGCGTCGATGCCTCGAGGCTTCTGCGCGCGAGCTCCGGGTCGGCGTCGAAGCCGGGCGCCATGTGCCCAAAGCAGGTGATGAAGTAGCCCGCGCGCTTGAGCGAGACCCCCATGCGCTTGAGCCCGTCAAAGCCGAGGCGCCCGCATTTGCGCGCGCGGACGATGCGCTGGGCGCCCCGCACGCCGATGCCCGGCACGCGCATGAGCTCTTCGAGAGAGGCGGCGTTCACGTCGAGCGGGAACAGGTCCATATGATGCAGTGCCCAGTTCGCCTTGGGGTCGACGAGCAGGTCGAGGTCGGGATGCTCGGGGCTGAGCAGCTCGTCGGCGGAAAAGCCGTAGAAGCGCAGCAGCCAGTCGGCCTGGTACAGCCGGTGCTCGCGCGTGAGCGGAACCTCGGTGTTGAGCTCGGGAAGGCGGCTGTCGTCGTTGACCGGCAGATAGGCCGAGAAGAACACGCGCTTGAGCGAGACGCTCTGATAGAGCGACTCGGCGAGCTTCAAGATGTGCTGGTCGGTCTCGGGCGTTGCGCCGATGATCATCTGGGTAGACTGCCCGGCGGGCACGAAGCTCTTCACCGACGCAGACAGGTGCCGCCGGCGCGCGAGCTTCCTGTCCTGCTTGCTCTGCTCGATGCCCTCGCACAGCTGGCGCATCGGACGCACGACGGCCTGCCCCGACTTCTCGGGAGCGAGCAGCTCGAGCGAGCTTTGCGAGGGTAGCTCGATGTTGATGCTCATGCGGTCGACGAGAAACCCCAGGCGCTCGAGCAGCTCTGGAGACGCCCCCTGGATCGCCTTGGCATGGATGTAGCCGCGAAACCCCTCGTCCTCGCGCAGGATGCGCGCCGTCTCGATGATGAGCTCCATCGTGTAGTCGGGGTTCTTGATGACGCCGCTCGACACGAACAGTCCCTCGATGTAGTTGCGCCGGTAGAACTCGACCGTGAGCGTGGCAAGTTCGCGCGGGGTGAACGCCGCGCGGGGAATATCGTTGGAGCGCCTGTTGACGCAGTAGGCGCAGTCATAACAGCACACGTTGGTGAGCAGCACCTTGAGCAGCGTGACGCATCTGCCGTCGGCGGTGAAGGCATGGCAGCAGCCTGCGGCGCTCGCCGCGCCCAGCTGCCCTTTCTTTCCCCGCCTATCGACTCCGCTCGACGTGCACGCGACATCGTACTTTGCCGCGTCCGCGAGTATTTCCAGTTTCGCCATCGTGTCCATGGCGAACACTATAGCGAACATCTGTTCGGTTTTCCAGAGGGCTCTCGTGTTCGCGTACCTGCCTGCACCCGCCTCAGGCGATTACCCGCGCTACCGTGCGTCAGGATCCTCGAACAGCGCGGCAGGCGTCGTGTCCAGGGACAGCGCGATGCGGACCATCGTGTCCATGGTCGGAGAACATGCGCAGCGTTCTATTTTGCTGAGGTGTTGCGAGGAAATGCCAGCCTCTTGCGCGAGGGCTTCCTGGGTGAGCCCCAGAGCCTTCCTGCGCTGCTTGATGTTGGCAGCAACTACACGCCTGTAATTCATACCTACCTGGTTCTATTAGAAACTATGGAGGCCATTTTTATTGAGAGTCACAGAAATTGCCAGCATCTATATATTTAATTCTTCACTTACCCGTGTACTTTTATGATCACCTCGATGTTGTCCATCGTGAGAACCATGGACTTGTCCGACGGGGTATCTGGCGGTGCTATAAGCGTCACCTGCGGCGATTCTTCCGGCTCGCCCTCCCCAAAGTCACGTCGGAAGAGCTCGAGCACATCGAGGCGCGAGTTTTGCCTCCGCATGATTTTTTCGATCCCGTTCACGATCCCCGCATAGTCGCAGTCGTAGACGATGTCGTAGATGTCGCAGTATTCGGCGAGCTCTCGCAAGACCGGGTCGCCCGCCTTCCTCCTGCTGCAGACCACCACCAGCGCAAGCCCCTGGGCGCATGCCTCGCTGTCGTCGACGTAGGACCTGACCCCCGCAAGCATCCTCCCGACGTCGACGAAGAAGTCCTCGTCCAGTATCGCGAGCTGCCCTCCCGCGGCCCCCAGGTTGAACAGCTCGTCGAAGAGCACCGGGCACTTCTCGTAATCACAGCGGAAATCCGGCTCGAGGCCCAGCGCTGCCTGGAAGAGCTGGACGCGCTCGTTTGTCGTGAACACGGTGATTGCCTGCGGCACGAAGCGGCTTTCGTACATGTCGTCTCATCCCCTTTGCATAGTGAACAGATAATTATTTACACTTATGCAATTCCGTTGTTGAGACCAAAGCAGGCAAACTACCTGCATGTTTGGCTGTCTGCCGCCCACCCGGGGGCGTTAGTTGGAGGCGAGATGACCGGAAGACCTCAAAGGTTGTTCCCCAAGACAGACATGCAGTTTCGCGTTCCCCCGCGCTCCCTCGACGCCGTACGTCCCCTCGTCGAGAACACCGCGCACCCCTTCAGGAGCCTGAGCGAGTTCGTCGAATCGCTCGCCTTCCTCTTTCAGTCCATCTACTTCGAGCCCGAAGACAGCGACATCGTCGAGCTGCTGGAAAAGACGAAGCAAGACCACCTTGCGGATTTCTACGCGCCGCGGCACCCCGACTGCAAGCTGGTCCACGTCAAGATAGATGCCGAGGCGCGGGATTTCATCAACCTGTACTACCGCAGGCACCGCGGCAGCTACGCGAGCAAGTCGGAGCTCGTCGCCTGCATGCTCTTTGCCGCCGGCTCGTTCGCGCATAGCGAGCAGCAGCGAAGATACCTGCTCAAGCGCATATCGAACGCGCTTTCTGCGCACCCGGCATGCAAAGAGGGGCGGACCTGGCACCTCTGATGCCCTGCCCGCCCCTCATGGCTGGTGAAATACGGTCGCGCCTCGAGCTAGTCGCCGAAGTCGTCCTCGTCGTCGGAATCCGCCTTTTTCGCGCTCTTGGCATCGAGGTCCTTCAGCTCGCCGCCGCGCTTCGTGAACGCGTCGACGATCTGCTCGGAACGCATCCTGAGCGTGCCCGACGCCGTCTCGGAGTCGAACTTCATGCGCATCGCGAGCGCGCCGCTCGTCTCCATCGAGATATTGCCCTGCGCGAACTCGACGAGGTGCGTGAGCATGTCGCAGAACTCGTCGTTGCCGTGGAAGCACTGGATGGTCTCGTCGATGAGCGGCCAGACCTCGTTGGAGTTCTCGGGGCTCGCCGAGCCATAGCCACACAGGAACCTGAACGCCGCCTCGCGCACGATGCCGTTGTTCTCGTCATAAAGCGCGTCTTCTGCCAGGGCGAGCGTGTCCTCGTCGTAGCGCTGGCCGACCTTGCCCATCTGGTCGAGCGTATGCAGCACCTCCCAGCGCGTCTGCGCCTCGGTGTGGTTCAGGGCCTCGCAAATGTCTTCTGCATACGGCAGCAGGACCGTGGCGTCCTCGTTGGAGATGATTGCGACGATCGAAGCTGCCTTCTGCCGTTTGAGACGACTCTTCCCGCAGAGGAGCTCGATGAGGTGCTCGAGCAGCCCCTCGTCCTTCAAGGCGAGCTCTGCCACCTGCTGACGCTTCTCGGGCGTGTCGAGTTCGACGTCGTTTCCTGCCATCATAGACCCCCTGTCTCGTTAGTCGTTGTAGTAGTCGCGGTTGACCGGCAGGTCTGCCGCGGTCTCTTTTTCCATGCCGTTCTCGCGTGCCTCCATCGGCACGTAGTCGCGCATCTGGTAGACCGATTTGTACGCGGGCCTGATGATGCGCCTTCCCTCGACGATCTCTTCGAAGCGGTGCGCCGCCCAGCCCGCGATACGCGCGGTGGCGAACAGCGGGGTGTAGAGCTGCTGCGGGATCCCGAGCATCTTGTACACGAGCCCCGAGTACATGTCGATGTTCGCGCAGATGACCTTGTGGGACTTGTGTTCCTCGCGGAACAGCTCGGGTGAGAGGCGCTCAATCGTCTCGATGAGCTCGAACTGCGGCTCGAACTCGGTCCCCTGCGCAAGCTCGCGCGCGTACTTCTTGCACAGCACGGCGCGCGGATCGCTCAAGGTGTAGACCGCATGCCCCATGCCGTAGATGAGCCCGGACTTGTCGTAGGCATCCTTGCGCAGGATACGGCGCAGGTAGTCGGCGACCTGCCCCTCGTCGGTGTAGTTGGCGACCGTGTCCATCAGGTCCTGGTGCATGCCCGCGACCTTGATGTTGGCGCCGCCGTGCTTGGGGCCCTTGAGCGAGCAGATGCCCCCGGCGTATGCGGAGTAGGCGTCGGTGCCACTCGAGGTGAGCACGCGCGTCGTGAACGTTGAGTTGTTGCCGCCGCCGTGCTCGGCGTGCAGCATGAGCATGACGTCGAGCATGCGCGCCTCCTGCGGCGTCCACTCCATGTCGTGGCGGAGCATGTGGAGCACCGTCTCGGCGGTGGACAGGCCGGGCAGCGGCGGGTTGATGTACATCGCCGCCGTCGGGTCTTCGTGCTGGCGCGAGGCGAGGTACGAGAGCACAGCGATGCGGGGCAGCCGGCTCAGCATCTGCACGGCGATCTGCACTTCGTGCTCGGGGTCGATAACGTCAGTCTCGGTAGAGCCGTCCATCGCGTAGAGCATGAGCACCGAACGCGCCATCATGTTCATGACGTTTTTGGACGGGAAGTTCATGATGAGGTTGTTGACGAAACCGCGCGGCAGATCGCGGTAGGAATCGATCGACGCACGGAAGCGCTCGAGTTGTGGAGCCGTGGGCAAGTCGCCCGTGAGCAGCAGGTACGCGACCTCCTCGTAGCCGGGACGCCCTTCGGCGACCGCCCCGTCCACCAGGTTCTTGATGTCGTAGCCGCGGATCGTGAGGCGCCCCTCGTCGGGGATCTTCACGCCCTCGTCGGTGAGGTAGCCGTGCACGTTGGATATGGAGGTGATGCCGGCGACGACGCCCGTGCCGTCTGCGTTGCGCAGCCCGCGCTTGACGTTGAAGTGGTCGTAATAGCGCTGGTCGTAGCCGCTGTAGGCACCGAAGTGCTGGAATACCTCGGACTTTTCGGCCTCGGACATAGTTGCTCTTTTCCGCTGGTGGTGGAGTGGGCACGCGGGTGCGACCCGCGCGTTTGTGACCGACAATTATACGCCAGGGAATCTGGAATACGCCCGTGAGCAGGCGCTTGGTAATCTGACCGTAATAATTCGGCCGAACAGGCGAAGCCTAGAGCGGGCGGCGCGATTCGATGGCGCGACCGAGCGTCACCTCGTCGGCGTATTCGAGCTCGCCGCCGACGGGCAGTCCGCTTGCGAGGCGCGTGACCTTGATGTCGAGCGGCTTGATGATGCGGGCGAGGTAGCTCGCCGTCGTCTCTCCCTCGACGTCGGGGTTCGTGGCGATCAGCACCTCCTGGATGTTCTCGCTTCCCAGGCGCGCCATCAGGTCGGCGATGTGCAGGTCCTGCGGCAGCGAGCCCTCCATCGGGTTGATGACACCGCCGAGCACGTGGTAGAGGCCATGGTAGGAACCCGTGCGCTCGATGGCGTCGATGTCGCGCGGTTCGGCGACGATGCAGATGGACGTCGTGTCGCGCTCGGGGTCGAGGCAGACCTCGCACTCGTCGCCCTCGGCGTAGTTATGGCAGCGCGGGCACAGGTGTATTGCCTCTTTGACCTCGATGATCGCCTCGGCCAGGCGATGGGCGGTCTCGTCGTCGGACGTGAGAATCCAGTTGAGGATACGCTGGGCAGATTTGGGCCCAACGCCGGGCATGCGCTCGAGCTCTTCGAGCGCATGCCGTATCGATGCAGCTTGTTTCACGGTGAGTTTGGCTCTTTAGAACAGGCCGGGGATGTTCATGCCGCCCGTGACGGCGCTCATGCGCTTGGAGGCCAGCTCCTGCGCGTCCTCGAGCCCCTGGTTGACCGCGGCGACGATCATGTCCTGGAGCATCTCGACGTCTTCGGGGTCCAGGGCCTCGGGGTCGATTTTGATGTCCTTGACCTTGAGGTCGCCCGAAACCGTCGCAACGACCATGCCGCCGCCCGCAGAAGCCTCGACGGTCTCGAGTGCGGTGGCCGCCTGGATCTCCTCCATCTTCTTCTGCATCTTCTTGACCTGCTTGAGCATAGCCTGCTGGTTCATTGCCATGTGGGTTTCTCCTTATTGGTTGTCGTCGTCGACTTCTTGCACTTTAACGCCTTTTCCAAAGGCGGAGAGCACGTCCGCAAGATCTGCAGCCGTATCGTCATCGATGCGCTTGACGTGCACATCGTCTGCTGGGGCGTCGAAGTTCGGCTCGTCGAACGATGCGAGGTACGCCTCGTCGTAGACCGGCTCCTCATAGGCTGGCGCATCGTCGTAGGAAGGCGCGCTCGACGCCTGCGCGAACCCTGCGTCCGAGGCCGTCTCGTACTGGAACTCCTCGCGGCGCACCTTGCCGCGCGTGTCGAGCCGGCACTCGAAGTGAACGGTAGTTCCCAGCACTTCCTTGAAGGCGTTCGAGATGAGCGAGCGTGCCGGGCCGCCACAGGCCATCTTCATCGAGAAGCCGCCGTTGGAGGGGAAGGTCAGGTAGTACGTCTCGCCCTCCTGCTGGAGCGTGACGCCGGAGAGCAGCGCTCCCGTCGCCATGTCCTCGCGCCTGATGACGGTGAGCAGCGCGGCGAGCAGGCGCGCGGGCGACATCTGCGGCGCGCTGCCCTGCTGAGCCGGCTGCTCTGCCCGGGGCTGCTCCTCGCGTGGCTGCTGTGTCTGCGGCTCGGGGACGCTCTGGGCGGACTCGGCCATCTGCGCGGGCGTGCTCACGGGCGTCGCCCCCGAGCGCGCGTCGAAGCCCTGTGCCTCGTTGACGGGCATGAACTGGTCTTCGCGCGGCCGGGGCTCCTGCTTGCGCACTGGATCAGTGTATGGCTCGGGCTCGAAGTGCGGTTGGGGCTGCGGCTGCTCGGAAACGACAGGCTCGCGCGATGCAGCGGGCGATGCCCAGGGCTCGTCGGCATATACCTCGCGCGGCGCAGCTGCACTCACGCCCGTGCGCTCGAGCACGCTCAGGCGCTCGTCGAGTGCCTCGAGCGTGAGGTCGCTTTGCGGGCGGCACAGCTTGGTGAGCGCCACCTCGACGCTCAGGCGGGCATCGCTCGAGCCGCGCAGCTCGTTGACCAGGTCGCCGCAGACGACGAGGGCATGCGAGAGCCGCTCGAGGGTCCCGAACTCACGCGCCTGCTGACGATACTGCTCCAGCTCGGCGGCCGTGCACGCGACAATGCCATCGCCGCCGCCTGTCAGGAGCGTGACGTAGAGGTTGCGGATATGCGTGGCAAACTCGCGCGCAAACTGCGAGAGGTCGATGCCGGTGTTGACGAGGCCGTTGACCCACGTGAAGCACCCGCCCATGTCGCGCCGGGCGACGAGCGCGCCTATCTCGAAGAGCCCCGAGACGTCGAGCTGGCCGAACAGCCCCGTCGTCTGCGCGAGCGTGATCTTTCCGTCGGTGTAGACCGCGACCTGCTCGAGCGCCGTCGTGGCGTCGCGCATGCCGCCTGCCGACTTTGCCGCGATGTACTCAAGCGCCTCGCGCTCGTACTCGAAGCCTTCTCCTTTGCAGATGCGCTCGAGGTAGCCAACGATCTCGTCGATGGAGAAGCGGCGGAAGTCGAAGCGCTGGCAACGCGACTGGATGGTTTCGGGAACCTTGTGCGGGTCGGTCGTGCACAGCACGAACACGATGTGCTCGGGCGGCTCCTCGAGCGTCTTGAGCAGCGCGTTGAACGCTGCGACGGACAGCATGTGAACCTCGTCGATGATGTAGATCTTGTAGCGCCCGCGCGTCGGGGCAAAGTTCACGCGGCTGATGATCTCGTCGCGCACGTTGTCGACGCCCGTGCGGCTCGCGGCGTCGAGCTCGTAGACGTCCGGGTGGGTGCCGCGGGCAATCTCTTCGCACTGCTGGCAGGTTCCGTCGGGCTCCGCGTTCGGGCCCTTCTCGCACAGCAGTGCCTTGGCGAGCAGGCGCGCCGTGGTGGTCTTTCCGGTGCCGCGCGGCCCGCAGAACAGGTACGCATGGGCGACCGTGCCTTCGATTACTGCGTTGACCAGCGTCTTCTCGACGTGCTCCTGGCCGACGACGTCGGAAAACACATTGGGACGGTACTTGCGGTACAGCGAAAGAGCCATGCTTACTCCTCTTCGGCGGCCGCTGCAGCCGCCTGCTTCTTTTTCTTGCTGGAACTGTGCTTTGCCTTGATGGCGCCCGCGACGGCGGGCACGAGCGAGATGACGACGATACCGACGATCACGAGCTCGAAGTGCTTCTGCACAAACGGCACGCCGCCGAAGAAGTACCCGAGCAACGAGAACAGCGACACCCAGACCACGGCGCCGAGCACGTTGAACAGCGTGAAGCGCCTGAAGCTCATCTCGCCCATGCCGGCGCAAAACGGTGCGATGGTCCTGATGATCGGGAAGAACCTCGTCAGAAAGACCGCGAGCGAGCCGTACTTGTCCAGCAGCTTCTGCGACTTCTCGAGGTTCTCGGGCGAGAGCGCCTTGACCTTGCCGGACCTGACGATCGCCTCGCCCACTTTGCGGCCAATCCAGTAGTTGGAGGTGTTGCCGAGTATCGCCGCAATCGACATGAGCGAGATGAGCGCGACGATGTTGAGGCCGCCGCCGTCCGCCGCGAAGATGCCCGCGCAGAACAGAAGCGAGTCGCCCGGCAGAAACGGCGTGACCACCAGGCCGGTTTCCATGAAGATGATGAGGAACAGCGGCGTGTAGACCCAGACCGGGCCGAGCTGCACGATCCACTGGGCGATGAAATCACGCGGGTCGCGGAGCAGGTCGATAATGAGCTGGACGAATTCCATGAACGCCTTTCGATAGCAAAAGCGAGTGCGCCGTATGGACTCGGGCGCCCACCAGAGGCCCCTTATGGCTGCTTCCTCCCGGACCTGACCAGGTTCGGGACATGATGCCGCCCAAGCCCATGCGACGCACTCGCACAGTCAACACAAAACGGATGCGAAAGGGGTGCTAGTTGCCCGTATCCTCCGCTGCGGATTCGGCCACGCCGTCCACGGAGGGTTCCGCATCGCCGTTGCTGGACACTTTATCGAAAACGGTCGTCTTTGTCCCGCCGTTTCCGTCATCTTCATTTAATGTCAA
>JBJEHP010000090.1:0-11378 GCA_051876145.1 Coriobacteriales bacterium
GAAGCTAAGCGCCATATTTTGCCTTCATCTCGGCCTGGATTTCATCGAAGGGCCTAACCCTCCCGGCATCCGTATCAGCCTCTGCCTCTTCAATCTTAGCCTCAAAGGACACCTGTCTGAAAAGCCGTTCGTAGCGTTCAAAGAGCTCGCTGCTGAAAACAACAAGCTTACGCTCACGCCCCTTCATGACCTGGACGGGCTCGCCGGCGGCCTCGACCTCGCGCGTGAAGCGGGCCGTATCCCGCATGTCCGTGACCGTCGCGAAAGCAGCCATGTAATCTCCCTTCAATAAAGTCATAATAATGTCGTTATTATATCATGGTATCGGTATTTTCTGCTTTGTGCTCATGGGCCAAGACCCCCAAGAGCCATTGTGCGGATCAGCAGTTCACAGCGCCTGATTCTCGTCTTCCTGATTCGACTGCTCGTAGTATCCGGCCTGCCAGGCACCAGCGCTCTCGATCGACAAAGCGAGGGTTTATCCTAACATTGCTATAATGGGCGAGCGTTTGGCCTGTGCGCCAACGCGCACGCCGGCCGTTGCTAGAGGGGAATCAGCCGCAACAATGACGCGATCGTCTGCAAGAACGCTCCTGTATGCGGTGCTCGTGGGCCTTGGTGCCGGCGTAGCGGGCGTGGCGTTGATCAAGGTGCAGCAAATCGTCCAAGCGCTGGCCTACGGCGACCTCGGCAACATCGCCGAGAGCTTCTTCGATGAAATCGCGCGGTCCACACCCGAGCACCGCTTTATCGTGCTGGTGCTATGCGGGCTTGTCGGCGGCGTCGGCTGGGTGCTCATCCATCGCTACGGAAAACCGCTGGTCACCATCAAGAAAACCGTGGAATCCAAAGACGAGCGCATGCCGCTTGGCACCACGCTGGCACACGCGGTGCTGCAGACGGTCACGGTGGCAATGGGGTCGCCTCTGGGGAAAGAGGCGGCGCCGCGCGAGCTGAGCTGCGCGATTGCGGGTACATGGCTCAAGCACACGCCGGCGTTTGCCGACGATGGCCTGCGCAAGACGCTCGTCGCCTCAGCAGCGGGCGCGGGCCTGGCTGCCATCTACAACGCCCCGCTGGCGGGCGCGTTGTTCACGTTGGAAACGCTCCTGCTCTCCTGGAAGAAGCGCGACGTGGCATATGCGCTGGTGGCAAGCGTGGTGGCGGTTGCGTTTGCCCGACTGTTCTTAGGTGATGTGATCACGTATCCCGGGCTGCAGTTCTCGTCCGACGGATGGACCGTGGTGTGGGGGCTGCTCATGGGACTGGTAATCGCGTTGGCAGTGACCGCGTTCGAGAAGACCCGGGCAATGCTGCCGAAGCTTGACCGCAAGTCGCCCAAGATGATTCTCCTGTCCGTGCTGTGCTTCGCGGGCATCGGCGTGATTGCCATCAATTTTCCGCTGGTGCTGGGCAACGGGCAGATTGGCAATCAGCTAACCCTGGCGGCGCAGATCGACGCGCCGGGCGGGCTTGCGTACTTCTTTGCAAAGTGGGCGGCTGTGCTGCTGGCCTTGGCGGCGGGCGCGTACGGAGGCAACATCCAGCCCTCGATCATGATGGGCAGCGCGCTGGCGCTCTGCCTGGCCATCGCCTGGAACGCGCTGGGGCTGCCGTTCATCCCCGTCGCCACCGCGGCGCTCATGGGCGGCGCTGCGTTCCTGGGCGTGACGCAGAAGATGCCCATAACCTCAGCGGTATTCCTGCTGGAGCTGGCGCGCTTCTCGCCCGGGCACCTTCTTGCGGTGTGTGCGTGCATAGGAACCGCGGTATGGCTGCACGGCGTCCTGGCCAAGCGCATGGGTTCCGAGCGAGAATAGCAATCTTGGCGAGCAGGTGACGCACGGCAGCGCGGAAGGCGATTCGCCAACGAGCCGAAACGCTCAAGTTCGCAGCCGCCTCGCCCCCGAGTTGCCCCGTTCCCGTTATAGTGATTTCGTCCGGTCGTCCGCCCCACGTCTTGCGATCGAAGGGTTCTCTATGCTCAACTTCAGGCTTCTCCGCGCCGTCTTCAAGGGCTCCGGCCTGGGGCACGCCACGGTCCTGTTCTTCTGCGCGTTTGTGGCATGCGCGATATTGCTCGCGCTGTTCGAGCCTGGCATCGACGGGATCGGCGATGCGCTCTGGTGCTGCTTCGAGGCGGTCTCGACCATCGGGTTTGGCGACGTGCTGGTGCAAACGGCGCTCGGGCGGGCGGTCATCGTGCTCCTGAGCGTGGCGAGCATCTTCTTCTTGGCAGTGCTCACCGCGTTCGTCGTCAACTACTGCAGCGAGGTCATGCGCGCGCGACGGGACCAGAGCATCGCGCTGTTTATCGACCGGCTCGAGTACCTCCCCGACCTTGACGAAGCCGAGCTCGAGGCGCTTTCCAAGCAGGTCAGAGACTTGCGAAGGAAGCGCACATGAGAGGCGACTCCCCCGAAAACGCCTCGGCGGATACAGCGCACTACGTGGGCGACTACGGCCCGGACACAGATCGCGGTGGCTTGGCCTGGAAGCTCGCGCTCGCGGTGCTCTCGATGGCGATCGGCTTTACGGCAGCGCTCGCCATCCGCGCGGTGATGTTCCTGGTCACCGTCTGCGAACGCCTGCTGTGGGAAACGCTGCCCCAGGCGGTCGGCCTCCCCTCTGCGGCTCTTGTCATCTGCACGCTCGGCGGACTCGGCATCGGTTTGTGGACCAAGCGCTTCGGGGGAGCCCCGCAGCCGCTTTCCAGCGTGGTGGTATCCGTGCGCGAGCATGGCGACTATCGGGTGCACAACGTCCCGGCAAGCGTCGTCGGCTTCGCGCTGCCGCTCGTGTTCGGCGGCGCGGTCGGCCCCGAAGCCGGGCTCGCCGGCCTTGTTGCCACGGCGTGCAGCTGGGTGTCCGACCGGCTCAAGCGCGCGGGCCTGCGGGCGCGGGCGCTTGCGGACGTGGGCGTCGCGGCCGTGCTCGCCGCGGTGTTTGCCGCACCGCTTGCGGGCGTCGTTGCGGGAGACCGCTGTCGCCTAGCGGCAGACGACGCCCCCGACCCTAGGCAGTTCACGTTCCGGCGCGGCGCGAAGATCGTGCTCTACGCACTCGCCGTACTGGGGGCATTCTTAGGCTTGCGTCTGTTCGCCTACATTACGGGGACGCAGATGGGGCTCCCGCGCTTCGATGCCCTGCGCTTTTCCTGGCAGGATGTGCCATGGGCGTGCCTGCTCGCGGCCGCCGGCTATGCGCTCGTGATCGTGTACCGCGGAGCAACGGTCGCAACTGCTTGGCTCTCGCGCAAGATGGGAGAGCGGCCGGTCTTGAAAGCCACGCTCTGCGGAGCCGTGCTCGGCGTTCTGGGGCTCTTTCTCCCCAACGTTCTATTTTCGGGAGAGGAGCAGGTCTCTGTGCTCATCGGCACCTGGAGCGCGCTGCCCGCCTGGGCACTGATCGCAACGGGCGTCTGCAAGGCCGTCGTAACCCCGCTCTGCCTGAACTTCGGCTGGCACGGCGGGCATTTCTTCCCCTGCATATTCATTGGCGTGACCTGCGGTTATGGGGTTGCCGCGCTCACGGGGGCAGACCCCGTCTTTTGCGTTGTCGTGACCTGCGGTGTCTTCGTCGCCGGCGTGGTCAGAAAGCCGCTTCTCGTGGTCGGACTCCTCCTGCTCTGCTTCCCGCTCGAGGGAATCGTCTGGATGGTCGCGGCCGTCTACCTGGGCGCCTACGCTCCGCTGCCGCGAGCGCTGCGCGATTAGAGATTGTGTCTGCGCGAGGGCCTGCTGCCGAGGACTTCTTTCCCAGCAGCAGGCCCTCACCAATGCCGTCCAGCAGGCATACCCGCCTTCAAGAGGCAATTGTCACCCTAGTCGATACCTTGTTGCAGAGCTCTGGACGTCTAGCGAGTGCTATGACTACTTACTGTCATCGCTTGAAGGTATCTTATTCTTGAAAGCACTCAGCTCACTCGCGACATTCGTGTCTGCCTGATTGAACTGCGACGTAAAAGTAGTCAGATTTCCAGTTGGATTAGTTGCAAGCTCAGAAAGCGTCTTGTATTCCTTGTACGCATCGTTCATTGCGTCGCAAGCATTCTTGAGGTCATCAGGCGGATCTTGCATTTCCTTCATAGCCTCATCGATCGCGCTCGTATGCGAAGCGATAGACACTTCCTTTTTGAGCGTCTCGGTATCGTTGAAGTATTTCTTTAAAGCCGCGTTAAAGTCATCAGAATGGTACTTCTCGATACTCGAGTCCCAGGTCTCGTCGTCCTTCCAAATGGCCGAGTACCAGATATCGTGAACCTCTCCACCCATCTTCTCCGACTCAGAAGCGCCGCTGAGCATCTCGCTGTAGACCTTATTCAAGTTGTCCACGTATGCCTGATGCTTGGCAGCTGCAGCATTACCCATTCCAACAAGAACGAGGATGATTACCAGCGCAACAAGGGCAAGGACGCCGACGATAATTACAGGCACTTTGTGCTTCTTGAAGAACGATTCTTTCTTCTCGTCTTCCTTTTTCACGGGCTGATCAGCAGATACTTCGGACTCCACCGGACAACCACAGTTCATGCAGACACTAGCATCCGACTCAAGCTCTGCTCCACACTCAGCACACGTCTTTTTGGGCTCTGGCTCTTTAGGCGATGCTTCGGCAGGCTCCTCAGCAGCGTCTTGAGGAGGCTGCGGAGTCGGACCCCCAACTTCTGCCCCGCAATGAACGCAGGTCTTTGCCTTATCCGATATTTCGCCTCCGCACTTTGGGCAGTTCACGAGCGCCATGGCATCCCCTCTCAAGATCTCATCCCATACTTTTCAATATTATAAATATTGTTATTGGCTCAGCTCAGCATTTAGCAGAGCAAAAGATAATTCCGTGAAATGAGCAGCGGATACGCCGCATTCAAATAGCCCCCGCCCGCCGCCAGTGCAGAAGGTTGCCAGCGCTCGGAGAAGATGTTGCGGACCTGATCCGTCGTGAGGGCGCCCTGCTCGTTAGCCACGCGGCTGCCGCAGTCGAGCTGAGCGAGAAGGGTACGCTCGGCCTCATGGCGCTCGTAGTCCGCGATGTCCTGGATCACGTAGCGCCTGCGACCATTCTTCGTGAGGAACACAGGCGATCCCTGCGCCACCTCGTCGAGCACCGCGTTGTAGGAGCGAAGGTTGGAAATCGGCTTGATGTTGGGCATGGCATGCCTCCTTGCGCTGTACATTGACATGCTAATTTTGCAGCGTCGCTGTGAAAGCAGCAATGGGCGGAACCTTCACCTCGTCGGCCATGGCGCACCGCATGCCACACGCCTGTCATCGCAGAAAACCGCGGCCTCGTACGCCCGCTGGACTAGGGCGCCGTCCACGCCCGCCGCCTCGGCGATCCAGATGAGGGATGCGGCGTTCTGGAGCCTGTTGTAGCATGTCCGGGCGTCGTTATTCCCCTTCTTCCGAGAGTACTAGCCGACCCCTTGGTCGGGTTCGCACCGAACCAGAAGACCATGTGTTCCCGCTCGGTCCTCCCGCTCTTGGAAGGAGAATCGTGGACATCCCATATGTATTTGTCAGACCACTCGCAGAAACTCAAAGAGCATTCGTCAGACGCCAAACAGGAAGGCGACAGGACCGACCTGGATCCGATTCAGATCATTTGCCCGTACGGTGGTAATAATCGTCGGTCCAACGCTTGCTGTTAGAGGACAAGATAAGCGTATCGCTGTCCTCCGACTGGTATGCAATAAGCGGCTCGGAACTGGAGCTGACCTTTCCGCCGAAGTCCAAGAGCAAGCTGTTGTCCGCGCGCGTCCAAGTTCCCTGGCAAGCGTCATGTCCGTTCTCCTGATAGGTAGCGGAGCCATCCTTGTTTATGGCCAGCTGAACATGGTCGCCGTTTGAGGTCCGCGCGTACCACGCGCCGGTGAAACTGTCCTGACGTCCGCAGCCTGCCAACAAAACGGCAGCAAGGAGACCAACGAAGGCCAAAAACAAGAATGTGGCGGTACTTCGGTGCGGTGACGGTGATTGAAGCGGTTTGCAACATGCGATTCTCCTATTCGCTTTGGACGTTGGCGATGCGGCTCAGCAATCTGCTGCATCGCTGCTTACATCCCCTAAGACGCAGTGGCTCTACGACTCGTTGCAAAGAATTACAAAAAACTTTGCAACGTTTTTCGCGCCGCGTGCGTCTTGGGGGTGTATCGGAAAACCAGAGAAGGAGAATTCCATGAAACCAAACAATGCACCGTGCCAGGAAGTGGCATTCGAAGCCGCCAAGAAGCTCCGTGGTGCCGGCAATCGCCTCTCCAAGTGGGGGACCGAAGAGCGCCGCAAGGCGTTCTTGATCGTATCCGCATGTCTGTGTGTCGGTTATTTCTTGCCCGTCTACTACGTCGACTTCCACGCCAGCAATTCTTTCGCCTCTGTTGACTTGAACAGCACGTTCTCGCTGTTCCAGCTCATGAGCGATCCGGAGGATTTCAATATTGATGAAGAAAACGCATGGTCCTACATTATCTACCTCATAGCGCCTGCGGCGATGGCGTTGCTTTCCTACCACTGGAAGAGGCACGACCTGTTCAAGTACGCTTTCATCCCATCGGCCCTCTATCTGGTTCTGTTCTGTGCAACGCGGCATGTAGCCGCGGAGGCTCGCTACCAGCAGTACTTCGGGCTCTCTCTTATCGGGGTTATCTACCTTATTGCGCTTGCCGTGGCGACGGCGATAGCCATTTGGGAATTCGTCGAGCTGCGCAAGCGAGCAAAGGGAGCCTCTGCTGAGGAGAAGGCTACGGCTTCTGCATCTCAGGACCAGCGGCATAACGTTGCGAATTCTGATGCACAGAACTATCAGTCTGCTGCCCCCGCAACGCATGTGGCCTCTCGACCGGAGAACCAACGCCCTGCGGCTCAGCCTCATTTCTGCTTCAAGTGCGGTGCCCCGCTGGGTCCCTCCGATCGTTTCTGCGGCACATGCGGTCAGAAGGTTGAGGGAGCGTAAAGGCTCCTGCGGCTGTAGGCAGTGTTCCGGCAAGGAACACAAGCAGAAGAAGGCGAAGGCCCAGAAGTCGCACCGCACGATAGAGCTCGACCCCGCAACGGTCGAGATGCTGCGCGAGTGGAAGGCCGAGCAGGCGACTCAGCTTGCCGTCGCGACCGACAAGCGCGAGGCCATCGCGCAGACCGACGAGACGCCCGTATGCACGAGCCGCAGCGGGGGCTTCCTCGAGCCCGACACGGTCAACGTCCGCGGTGCGGCTTCTACGTCGAGCACGGGCTCGGCTACTACGAGGACCCCGAAAGTAAGATCGGCTTCGTCGGCCCAGACTTCCACTCGCTTCGCCGCGCGCAGGGCTCGATGCTCGTCGCCGAGGGCGTGAACTCCAAGACCGTGCAGGAACGGCTCGGCCACGAGCGCATCAGCACGACTCTCGAGCTGATGCGCCGAAGCAAAGCACGTCAAGGACGAGAAGGCCGCCGAGAAGATAGGGGCGCTGTTCGGGGAGAATGAGCAGCAAGGCGTCACCCCAAAGCAAGCCGGACGGCGCGGACGACGCTTCAGCAAAAGCGGAAGAGGCCTTCCGCGCAATCATCGAGAAACTAGACCCGAAGGACTGGCCAGAATGGATGCGCGACTTGGTGCAGAGCGCGGCGGAAAAGCTGTAGGATAGCCCAGCCCTGATGGTACTGACGGGAATGACGGATATGCCGGCCCCACCTCGCAGCCGTCATTCCAAAGGTTGCCCGCTAGCCCCCAGAACCGCACATGTCCGTTCATCGTGGATACGACATGGAGCACGTTCTCCCAACGGCCAGACACATGCAGATACCTCCTGGCCGAGAGCAAGGCATACTGCGCCCGCAGTTCGCCGATCTCGCCGAACTCGAGCACCCGCATGGGGCAGCTCGCCACGCATGCCGGCTGCTCGCCGAGGTCGCGCAGGTTGCCGCAGGTGGTGCAGCCGCTCTGGGCCATCGAGACGTTGTACCAGGCCACGTCGTAGTCGCCGCCCGTGCAGAACGAGCGCACGACGCGGTAGTTGGTGCCGGGGGCGGTGTGGTTCACGTTCTTGCAGGCTACATAGCAGGTATGGCAGGCGATGCAGCTCTCGGCGTCGAAGTAGAATCCCAAAGTCATGATAGTGTCCTCTCAACGGAGGGCGGGGCCTGACGCCCCGACCGGGGGCGTGTCGGCTAGTCGGCAATCGGGATGATCGGGTCCATCAGATAGTCGGGGAGCACCTCGATGGGGCCCTCGTACTTCTCGTACTGGCACAGGTTCGAGTTCCACGCGTTCAGGTGCGGGGTGGTGGAATGCGTCGAGTCGGTCAGCATGTTCTCGGCGCCCTTGCACCGCGAAGCGGCGTTGGCCGAGTGGATGGCCACGTTGTTCTTGCAGCTAAGGATGTCCGCGAAGCGGTCGATGAGCTCGACCGGCGTGCCGCTAAGCTCGCTGGCCCAAGTAGCCCTCAGGTCATGATGCGTTCTACTCCAGACGCAGCTTCCAAACCAAACATCTATCGTGCCCGCTCCGTCCCGATCAAACAATCAGCCATCAATCGACGAACAAATGCAGCAAGGCGACCACCCGGTTAAGATAGCCGATGCCTGCCGCAGCCGACTGCCGCTTTATTGGCTCAACTCGATTGTGACCATCGAATTAGCCAGATCGACCCGCTTGATAGACCCTTGAACCGAAACCGTCTGCCCGAACAGATTCGTGCAGGTGACCTCAACGCCGTCCACCTCGATGAGCTGCACCTTATCGAGCAAAAGATCCTTGGGCTTCTCGTCATTTTGCGCGTACACCGCCGCAAGGCACATGTCAGTTGCTCCTCTTTAGCGCGGCGATGGCGTCGTTAAGCTTCGCGTTGGAGCGGTTCAGGAACATGACGCTTTCTGCAAGCAGGCCCGAAGCCGCCTGCTCATCGATTTCATCGTGATACCCCGCGAGCTCGGCCGCATGCTCTTCATTATGGTGGCATAAGTATTCGAGTAGTTGAATGGTCTGCTCCTTTGTGCGGACAGGCTCAGCCGCATGGTCGTAGTGATGGCCATGGGCGTGCCCATGGCCCGGAAAATGGTGGAAATGCATGTGTTCGTACCGCATCGTCCTATGTCCTTTCTACTTCAAGTATGGCATCTCCGCCTCGTCGAGCATGAGACGGCATATCTTGTCCATTTTCACCTGCATGTTTTCGCTGACTAACTGATCGCCCATGAGATTGGCAAATGCCAGGTCGCCATCGGCAGGAAGCTGACCCAGCCAGCGGATGTCGCGCTCGTTGAGGTAAGAGCGCAAATACTTGAACTGCTTCTTGCTGGCAACCTTGTTCATGATCACGCGGATGCGGCAGATGCCGATACCTTCGCTCATGAACTTCATGCGCTCTGCCAGCAGCAGCGAGTCACGCGAAGGGTCGATCACGATGACCACCGTGTCACACCCCTGTTCCACGCCGCGCCCGAAGCTCTCGGCCCCAGCATCCTGGTCGGCGATGACAACCTGGCGCTCACCGGGCACCAGGTTCTGCATGAGTGACTTGGCCACCTCGCCCAGGTTGCACGAGCAGCCTTGGAAGGGGTTCTCGATCTTGCCGATGTTCATGAACTTCACGCCATCGTTGACGGCTAGGTACTCGTCTGGAATCTCAGCAATTGAAAGCGGATCGCGGTTCATCCAGCTGACGTCGCCGCTCGCGCCAATGGAAAAGCGACCCGACGCGCCCATGAGGGGCAGCGGCAGCTCGTCGATGCCGAGCTTCGCCGCCGTGCCCTCGTTGGAATCGTCGGTGTCGATGACGAGCGGCTCGTAGCCGAGTGCCACGAAGCTGCGCGCAAGCAGGGCGGTGACGGTCGACTTGCCCGCCCCGCCCTTACCGCATACGGCAATCTTCTTGATGTCCTTGGCCGCATGCCGTGCCGCTGCTGTCGATCGAATGTACTCACCTACGATCTTGGTGGCTGCGACCACCTCCTCTTTGGTGGTAGCCAAACACATCTTGCAATCGGTGCAGCCCTCCCCGGTATAGACCGGAGCTCCGACCGGGCAATGGAAGTCCCCCATGGCAGGCCCCTACTTGCTAGAAGCAGGCGCGGGCGGCATGACCATCGGCATGAACATGTGCTGCTCGCCGTCGGGAATCCACTCGACCGGATGGACGATCTCCATCTCCTTGGCATCGTGCGGGCAGAACACCACGCAGTTGCCGCAGCCGAGGCACAGGCTCTCGTCAAGCACGGGCAACCCGTCCTCGCCCAGCGAAATCGCCTTAAGCTGGCAAGTCTTCACGCACGTGCCGCAACGCTTGCACTCGTCGGCGTCGGTTGCAGGGCGGAAGCGGCTGGGTTTGTTGGACCACGCCTGGAAGCGACCGTTCGGATAGCAAGTGGCCAGGTCGCACGTGCAGATGTTGCCGCCCGCGCGCGTGCCGGGGCCGAGCAGGATGACGTTGTGTTTCTCGATGTCGGCGATGATGCGCTCAACGTCTTCGAGCGTCGGCTCGGGTGCGTTGATGGACTCCCTCCAGTGCTTAGCCGTCTTGCCCAGCACGAGGCAGTGGCCGTCGAGCGGCTTCTCACCCTCGTAGATGCCCGACGGCGTCGTCTTCTTGGCGACTTCCTCGTTGTACTCGCCCTCGGTCCACGTGCCGATGCCGACACGACACCAGCAGCGCTCCACGCCGAACTCGCCCTTCTCGAAGGCATCCATGATCAGCGTGCGGATGTTCTCGCAGTCCATGACGCCGGGGATTCCCTTGATCGATTCCAGCTTGGGAATGCAGCGTGTCGGCGCCTGCACCGCCGGTTTGTCAGGCGGGTACATATCCGGGTCCTTCGCGAGCGAGCGGCACAGCTTTACGAGCTTCTCCGTCTCGCCCTCGATGGGGATGTTGTTGTTGTCGATGGCGAAGATGATATAGTCCCAGTACATCGCCGAAACGGGGGTCAGCTTCATGTACATCTCCGGCGTCTTGGTGATCTTGCCCTCGCCGATCAGCTTGTCGAAGGTTTTCTGGACGATGTCCTCGCTGAAGCCGGTCTTCTCAGCCACTTCGGCGACCGTGCCCGGCAAAGCACGTGCCATGGCGAACTCGTCGAGGCTGAACGCCTGCGCCAGGAAGTACGCCGCCATGTCATAGCGCGTGCTCGGAAGGAAGAACTCCTGAGCCGCCTCGTGGTATACAGGGTCGATCTCCGGCAGAGGGTCACCCAGAATCTCCTCGAGCGTCCATATTGGGAACTCGCCGTACTTGAAATGCTTCATCTTCATGATGGGCCCCTTCTCAAAATGAGCCGGGATTGCATTGCCCGGCTCATTCTCCAAATTGCCTAGCGCAGCTTGTAGCGGATGCAATTGCCTTCCTGCGCCTCGGGCGTCTTCGACCCGCGATAGGTGAAATCGTGGCGAATGATGACTTTCTTAATGTT
>JBJEHP010000091.1:0-11354 GCA_051876145.1 Coriobacteriales bacterium
CGTGATGATGAGGCCGTCGAACTTGCGGTCTTTCACGTCGTCGAAGGTCTGGTAGAACGCGATCATGTGGTCGCTCGCCACGTGCGTGGCGACATGGCTCTTGACCTGCATGAGCTCGAGCTCCACCTGCAGCGGCGAGTTGCTCAGCAGGCGCGCGATCTGCGTTTCCGTCTTGACCTTGGTGGGCATGAGGTTGAGCAGGAGCACGTGCAGTGGACGGATGTCCTGCGTCATGGCGCGCGTCTCGGTGATGACGAAGATGTTCTCCGAGGCAAGCTCAGCCGTGGCGGGAAGATCGCCGGGAATTTTTATGGGCATTGGTTCCTCTACCTAACGTCGACGCATGCGCGCATCCGCCTAGCGGGAAAGACGCGCGCGCTCTTTGGAGACGTCGTCGCCGAGCTCTTCGCCGAGCTGCTCCACGAGCTTCTTGGCATTGCGGGACAGCTTGCGCGGAACGACGACGGTCACGTGGACGAGCAGGTCGCCGCGCTTGTCGTTCTTGCGGAAGCGCGGAAGGCCGTAGCCCTTGACGCGGATCGTCTGGCCGGGCTGGCATCCCGCCGGGATCTTAACGGGAACCTCTTCGTCTTCCATAATGCCGACGACCTTGATGTCGGCGCCGAGGGCTGCCTGCGCGATGGTGATGTTGGCGCGCGTGTGGAGATGGTCCCCATCACGCTCGAAGTACTCGTGCGGCTCGATGCGGACCGTCGCGATGAGGTCGCCCGCGGGGGCGCCGTTCAGGCCGGCCTCGCCGTGGCCCTGCACGCGGACCTGCTGCCCGTCGCGGATGCCCTTGGGGATTTCGATGGTGAGATGCGCGCGGTCCGGAACGCGGCCCTGGCCCTCGCACTCGGGGCACGGTTTGTCGATGACGTGGCCGGTGCCGCCGCAATCGGGGCAGGTGCTGGCCGTCTGCATGTCGCCCAAGAAGGTGTGCTGGACGCTGACGACGCGGCCCGAGCCCTTGCAGCGCGAGCACTCGACCTCTTTGCCGCCGTCGGCACAGCCGGTGCCGCCGCACTCGTCGCAGGTGGCGAGGCGGTCGTACACGATGTCCTTCTTGACGCCGCGTGCGACTTCCTCGAGGGTGAGGCGCAGGCCGACCGCCATGTCGCGGCCGTTACGGCGCTGCTGACGCGCGCCGCCTCCGCCCATGCCGCCAAAGAAGGAGCTGAAGATGTCTCCCATGCCGCCGAAGATGTCGCTCATGTCGACGGACTGGTAGCCACCGCCAAAGCCCTGCGCCGCATCGGCCGTGCCAAAGCGGTCGTACATGCTCTTCTTCTGCGGGTCGGAAAGCACGTCGTAGGCCTCGTTGAGCTCCTTGAAGCGCTCTTCCGCATCCGGCGCCTTGTTCACGTCCGGATGGAGCTCACGTGCCTTGCGCCTGAACGCCTTCTTGATTTCGCTCTCGGATGCGTCACGCGAGACACCGAGAATATCGTAGTACTCGTACGCCAATGAAATCTCCCATACGATTCGTCTGACTGCGAATCATTGTGGGGTACCGCACAGGGCTTCGCGTGAATCGTTAACTTTTTGTCACCAATACGAGATGAAGCGTTGCCGAGCGGTCTTGCAGTGCGCTTCTGCCCGTCAGGCGAGCCCCCAGATGGCCCCGTAGACCTCGTTGCCGCAGAGCCACCCGCGCTTCGTCGGGACGTATCTGCCCTGCTCCTCGGCGACCAGGCCGCGTTCCTCGAGCGATGCGAACACGCCGCTGAGCTCGGGGGCGACCGCCGCGGCCCTGCCCACCTGCTCGAAGCTGACGCCCATGCTCTTGCGCATCCCGAGCATCAGATCCTCGAGCTGCGCCTGCGCGTTCGTGAGCGTCTCGACTTGCACATGCGGCGTGCCCAGGCTCTCGTTGAATGCCGTGGTGTCCGCCTCGCACTCCACGCGCACACGAGCCGCGTCTTTGGAAAGGTCGCACCCGGAATCGGGCGCGAACAGCCCCGCGTCGAGGCAGGCGCGATAGTCCTCGCAGCTCAGCATGCTCGCCGCGCCCGCGCCAAGCCCCAGGTACTCCACGCCCGACCAATACGAGCTGTTGTGGCGCGATTCGAAGCCGGGGTACGCGTACGAGGCGACCTCGTAGCGGTGCATCCCCGCCGCCTCGAGCACCTCGCCGGCACGCTCCATCATGTCCGCTTCGACATCCTCGTCAGGAGGAGCGCACGTGCCCGCCTCGACCTGCGCGAACAGGGGCGTCCCCTCCTCCAGGGTGAGCGGGTAGATGCTGATGTGCTTTGCGTCGCTTGCAAGGGCGCGCTTGAGGCTTTCCTCCCACGACTGCATGCTCTGCCCGGGTCCTCCGCAGATCAGGTCGAGCGAGAAGTTCTTAACGCGCCCCTTGATGCAAGCCACGGCCTGCTCGATCTGATGCGCATCGTGGATGCGGCCGTACGCGCGAAGCACCTCGTCATCGAAGCTCTGCGCCCCGAGCGAGAAGCGGTCGACTCCGAGGGCGAACAGGTCCTTGACCATGCGCTCGTCGATCGAATCCGGATTTGCCTCGACGGTGAACTCTTCGACGTTCTCGAGGTTGGCCGAAAGCGATATGAGATACACGAGCGAGTTGAGGCGCCGCGTCCCCAGGTAACTGGGCGTGCCGCCGCCGATGTAGATGGTCTTGACCGAGCCGAGCAGGCCCGTGCGCGAGGCGCGGCGGATGGCAAGCGAGAGGCCGTCGATATACGCGTCCATGCGCGCGTCGTCGTGGCAGGCCTCCGTCGCGAAATCGCAGTAGGCGCAGCGCTTGGCGCAAAACGGGATGTGCAGGTAGAGCCCCTCGATCATTGCGCTCGCCGCTCCCCCTCGTCGAAGATCCGCTCGAAGTCACGCACCTCGCACGCCTCGGACAGCGCCTTGCGCACCTCGGCGGCGCCGGGCAGCCCCTTCACGTACCACGCGAGCTGCGAGCGCAGGGGCGAGAGGTGCTCCGTGCCAAAGAACGTGCAGAAGAGCTCGAAGTGCTCCCGCATCGTCTGAATGCGCTCGAGCTGCGTCGGGGTGGTGGAACCGAAGATCCACGGGTTGCCGCGTGAGCCGCGCGCGACCATGACCGCATCGACCCCGCAGGTGGCGAACATGCGGTCCGCGTCCTCGCGGGAGAATACGTCGCCACTGCCCGCGACGGGAATGCTCACGGCGTCTTTCACCTGCGCGATCACGTCCCAGTCCGCCACGCCCCGATACATCTGCCGGGCGCTGCGACCGTGCACGGCCACGAGCGAGGCCCCCGCATCCTCGAGCGTGCGAGCAAATGCCGGAGCCGTGACCAGGCCGGTCTCCCAGCCGCTGCGGATCTTGGCCGTCACGGGGACAGAAACCGCCTCGGCCATGCGCGAGATAATGCGGGCCGCGACATCCGGGGTCTTCATGAGGGCGGAGCCTTCCCCCTTGCCCGCGACCTTCCTCACCGGACAGCCCATGTTGACGTCGATGAAGGCGAGGCGCTCGCCGAGCGCGTGCTCGACGGTTGAGGCAGCCTCCGCCATGAGCGCGGGATCCGATCCGAACAGCTGGACGGCGATGTGGCGCTCCTCGGGCGCCGGCTCGAACAGCTCAGCCGTGCGCGACCCTCCGTAGTGCAGCCCCGCCGCGCTGACCATCTCGGAATACGTGAGCCCCGCCCCATGACGTAGGCAGATGGTCCTGAACGCCTTGTCCGTGACGCCCGCCATCGGAGCGAGCCAGACGGGACGTTGCAGGTAGGAATCGATAGAGCCCATGGATTACTCGTCGTCGACGGCAAGGATCGCCATGAAGGCCTCTTGGGGCACCTCGACGTTGCCGATGCTCTTCATGCGCTTCTTGCCCTCTTTCTGCTTCTCGAGCAGCTTGCGCTTGCGCGAGATGTCGCCGCCGTAGCACTTGGCGAGGACGTCCTTGCGCTTCGCGCGGACCGTCTGGCGCGCGATGATGCGGGCACCGACCGCAGCCTGGATGGGTACCTCGAACAGCTGCTGCGGGATGATGCCCTTGAGGCGCTCGGCCAGCGCGCGGCCGCGGTTGTAGGCCGCATCGCGGTGGACGATGGTCGAGAGCGCGTCGACGGGGTTGCCCGCGAGCAGGATATCGAGCTTGACCAGGTCGGAAGGATGGTAACCGCACACGTCGTAGTCGAGCGACGCGTAGCCTTTCGTCCGGCTTTTCAGCTGGTCGAAGTAGTCCATGATCACTTCCGAGAGCGGCATCTCGAACTTGAGCTCGACGGTCGTGGTGGACAGGTACTGCATGTTCTTGAACTCGCCGCGGCGCGAGGTGGTGAGCTCCATGACCGCGCCGATGTAGTCGGGCGGGACGATGATGTCCGCGACGACGAACGGCTCGTCGATGTGGTCGAGCGAGGACGGGTCGGGCATGTCCTGCGGCGAGTGCACCATGAGGTCGGTGCCGTCGGTGAGGTAGGCGTGGTACTCGACGGAAGGCGCCGTGGCGATGAGGTCGAGGCCGAATTCGCGCTCGAGGCGCTCTTTCACGACCTCCATGTGGAGCAGGCCGAGGAACCCGACGCGGAAACCGAAGCCGAGGGCCTGCGAGGTCTCGGGCTCCCAGATGAGGGCCGGGTCGTTGAGCGAGAGCTTGTCGAGGGCGTCGCGCAGCGCCGGGTACTGGTCGGCGTCGATGGGGAACAGCCCCGTGTAGACCATCGGCTTGACGTCGCGGTATCCGGGCAGCGGCTCTTCGGCGCCCTTCTTGGCCAAGGTAACCGTGTCGCCGACCTTTACCAGATGCGGGTCCTTGAGGCCCGTGACCAAATAGCCGACCTCGCCGATGGTCAGCTCGTCGACCGGGGTCTCAGCCGGGCGGCGCACGCCGACCTCCTCGACCTCGCACTCGTTGCCCGTCTGCATGAAGCGGACCTTGTCCTTGGCGTGGATCGAGCCGTCCACGATGCGGATCAGGGCGACGACACCGCGGTAGGCATCGAAGTACGAGTCGAAGATCAGCGCCTTGAGCGGCGCGTTTGCATCGCCTGTCGGCGCCGGGATGCGCTTCACGACGGCCTCGAGCAGCTCGTGGACGCCGAGGCCGGATTTGCCGGACGTGAGGACCGCGTCGTCGGCGGGGATCTGCAGGCCGTCTTCGATTTCGGAGCGCACGCGCTCGGGGTCGGCGGCGGGCAGGTCGACCTTGTTGATGGCGGGGATGATTTCGAGGTTGGCGTTCATGGCGAGCAGCGCGTTGGCGACCGTCTGCGCCTCGACGCCCTGCGTGGCGTCGACGACGAGCACCGCGCCCTCGCAGGCGGCAAGCGAGCGGCTGACCTCGTAGGTGAAGTCCACGTGGCCCGGGGTGTCGATGAGGTTGAACTGGTAGGTCTCCCCGTCGTCGGCCTTGTACAAGACACACACCGCCTGCGACTTGATCGTGATGCCGCGCTCGCGCTCGATGTCCATGGAATCGAGAACCTGGTCGACCATGTCGCGCTCGGAGACGGTATGCGTCATTTCCAGCACGCGGTCGGCCAGCGTCGACTTGCCATGGTCGATATGGGCGATGATCGAGAAGTTTCTGATATGGGAGGGTTCCATGTTCACCACTTACGCCAAAAAGAGAGACCGCTCCCCCAACCTGACAGGAGCGGCCTCGCAAAATACAGAGAAATTAACGCAAAAACCTAGAGCTTGTTGACCAGGTTCATGACACCGCTCTTGCGGTTGGCAGCCTGGTTCTTGTGGATGATGCCCTTTGCAGCGGCCTTGTCGAGGAGCTTGCATGCCTTGCGAGCTGCGGCCTGAGCCTGCTCGGCGTCGTTGGCCTCAACGGCCTCGCGGACGCGGCGGACGGCAGTCTTGAGCTCTGCCTTGTAGGCGCGGTTGCGCTGACGGGCCTTCTCGTTGGTCTTGATGCGCTTCTTCTGAGATTTGATGTTCGCCATTTTTTGGCTTTTCCTTTCGATGGATCTTGCTGTTCGTTGCAGTGGGGGTGCGACGAAACTAGGAGATTTTACCACAGGTCAATATGCGTTCTCGCGTCGATTTTACCCAATTTCCCCACCGTGTGTGGGTCTTGCGCAGATCCCGAGCACCCATTGCTCGAACAGGAGCTCCTGGTCGCCGCCGCTTTTCATCGCCCGGTCGAGGTCGGCGCCTCTGACGAGCGCGTCTTCGAGCTCGCGCTGCGTGAAGTTTCCCGCCCAACGCGGCAGGTTTCTCACCTGCCACTCCTGCTTGCCGAGCTCCTGGGCAAGCGCACGCGCCGAGCCCGAATGCAGGTCCTTGGCAACGAGGAGCTCGCGAATGCGGTTAAGGCACATGGTGAGCAACCCGAAGCGCGACTGGTCCTGCATGCGCGACAGAAGCAGCGCCGCCTCTTTGGCGTCGCGCTTCGCGAGGGCGTCGCTCAAGGTCCAGGGCTTGACCTCGGAGGTGCGCGTCACGAGCTCGTCGACCTGCCTGACGTCGATGGTCGTCCCCTTCCCGAGGACCGCAGCCATCTTCTTCAGCTCGGCGTCGAGGTGCACGGTCGACTCGCCGACGAGGTCGATCAGCTCTTCGGCGCCGCGCTGGGTGATGGTGACTCCGTTGCTCAAGGCGAAGTCGCGCACCTGGGCGGGCAGGTCTTTCCTGCTCTTGGGGGAGCAGTCGATGACCGCCTTCTTTCCCACCTTCGCGACCGCCTTGTACAGGCGCGTGTTCTTTGCGAGCTTGGTAGCCTCGAGGCACAGGATCGTCGTCTCGCTCGGCGCGGCCAGGTACGACACGACCGCTTCGCTCGTCGCCTTGGGCATCTTGTCCGCATCGCGCACCATCACCAGACGGTAGTCGCAGCTGAACGGCAGCGTGTTGCACGATGTGACAAGCGCGTCGGCGTCGGTTGAGGCGCCCTGGAATACCTCGCGGTTGAAGTCGAGGTCCCCGAGCTTCGCTATTTGCTTGTTGAGGCGCTCGATGACGAACTGCCGCTTGAACTCGTCGGCTCCGACGACGAGGTAGGCGGGCAGGAATGCCGGTGATGCCACGTTGCCTCCCTTGGGGCGTTTGGTGTTTTACAGCTCCCCTACGATACCCGCATTTCACCCGTTGTCACAAGCGCGTCGTCTCAAGCGCACTATTTCTGCGTTTTCACTCCCATCGCCCGCGCGGAAAAGCTCAAGGTGATATCGCCTTGCAGGTCGGTGCGATAGACCCGGGCACCGCATCTTTCGAGCATGTCGAGCGCCTGCTTGGTGGGATGCCCGTACTCGTTGTCAGCACCTACCCCTATCAGGGCGACCTCGGGCTTGAGCACCGAGAGCTCCTCTTCCGTCTCCCCTTTTCTGCTGCCGTGGTGCGCGACCTTGAGGAAGTCGACATCGCCCACCTGCTCGACTACGCCAGCCGTCGCCTCAGCCTCGGCGTCCCCCGTCAGAAGCCCCCTGAACTCGGGAACTCCATCATTTTGCGCATCGTATTCGAGCAGGCTGACGAGGCTGTCCGCGTTCTCGCTCTCGCCTCCCCGCTCGGGGGCGACCAGCGTGAGCGTAAACGACCCGATGCGCGTCACGTCCCCGACGCGCACGCCCTCGGCGCCCCTGCCGCCCGTCACCCAGCGCGCATCTTCCAAGACCTGCTCCATCACGGGATTCGACAGCAGGTCCGCATGCACGTACACGTGGTCGACGCTGACGACGCCGGTCAGAGCCGTCAAGGCGCCGCAATGGTCCGCGTCCTTGTGCGTGATATACACCGCGTCCAAATGCGTGACCCCGTTGCGCGCGAGCCCCCGCTCGAGCACTTGCCGGTCCTTTCCCGTGTCGACGAGCACCGATGCCCCTCCGTCCCTGATCAGCATGCAGTCGCCCTGACCCACATCCACCATCACCACCTCGGCGGGACTCTCGAAGAAGGGAAAGGCAAAACGCGCAAGGCCGGCGCTCCCCATCCCAACCGCCATGACGAGAAGCGGCGGCAGCGCGATCGCAAGAGCTGCGATTGCACGCGCAGGAAGCCCGCTGGACAACGTAGGCCATCTGCCGCCGGGCAGCCCCAGGGCTGCCCGGCGCGCTTCCCCCTTCACAGAAGGCGGCAGCGGCCAGAACGCCCACAGGGCAACCGCACACAGCAGAAACCCCGCCCCGAGCACATTTGCCTCGGCAGAAACGGGCACACATGCCCCCGGCACATCGGCAAGCGCATGGACGAGAGCCGCCGCAAGGGATGCCACGACACCCGCCGCGTAAAGCAATGCCATGCCAAGGGGTGCCGCAACCGCGTGAACGAGTATGCCCACGAGGCCAAGGCCCAGCACGAAGGTCACGAGCGGCGACACGAGCACGCTCGACAGCGGCGCGATGAGCGGGAACTGCGCAAAAGCACCGATGGACGCCGGAAGCGTTGCCAGCGTTGCCGCAAGTGTCGCCGCGAGCAACTCGCAGAGCTTGCGCAGGCGCCCGCCCGTCACGAACTCCAGCCACGAGGAGATGAGCGGCGTGAACATGACGAGGCCGAAGACCGCCAGGACGGAAAGCTGGAACCCGAGCGAGAAGACGACCTGCGGCGAGACGAGCGCCATCACGAAAACGCAGGCGAACAGCGCCGAGAGGACGTGGGCACGCCGGAGCGCGACTCCCGCGAGCAGGGCGGCGACGCACATGATGCAGGCGCGCACTGCCGATGCGGCAAAGCACGTGAGCGAGACGTAGCACACGAGCAGCACTGTCAGCACGGCACACCGGGCAACGCGGGGTGCGCGGATGCGTGCGACGAGCCAGCCCGCGAGCGCCGTCACGACCGCGAGGTGCGTCCCCGAGACGGCCATGAGGTGCGCAAGGCCCGTCGTGCGAAAATCCTGTTCGAGCTCCGTGCCCGCATACAGGGTCCTGTTGCCGAGCAGCACGCCCGCAAGAAGGCCTGCTGCCTCTCCCCCAACTTCGGAGACGGCGTCAAACGAGGCGTCGCGAAACGGCGCGACGAGCCCTCCCAGCCCCGGCGCAAAGCCCCTGTCTTCCACAGACGATGCCGTGAGCATCCCGCAGTAGCCGTTTCGGTGGTTCCACCTGCCGCCGTCGTCAGTTCCCGGGGCCAGCAGGCTTCCCGTGACGAGCACCGCATGGCCTGCCGGCAGGGCCTGTACTTGCTCGGGCCACTTGATCCTCATGCTCGCCTCGTGCCGCCCGGCATGCGCGGTTGCCACGGACACGGTGCCGTACCCCTGCTGCGACGGGTCCGAGACGAGGTGAACGACAAGCCCTTCAGATACGGCGCCCTCGAGCTGCCCCACATCATCTGACCAGGCACCCCAGTAGAGCGTCCCGCAGGAAAGCGCCGCGCAGACCCCGACGGCACACAGCAGCAACGCGTTCGGCACATGGCCTCTCACGCGGGCGCCGCGCCGTCTGGCAAGCAGGGAGGCGATGAAGACCGCCGCGAGCAGCGCGAGCAAAACCGCCACGACAAGACAACAGTCAATTACCCGCTCCTCGCTGTAGGCACGCCAGGCCAGCTCTTCCGAGAGCGCCACGCCACCGCAGGTGGAAAGCGCCAAAACGCCCAGCGGTCCCAAGGTCGGTCGCTTCGGCGCGCGTAGTTCTTGCCCGCTCACACGCATACCAGGTCCTTCAGGCTCTTGAAGCGCGTGTCGCCGATTCCAGACACCTTGCGAAGGTCGTCCACGGATTTGAAGGGGCCGTTTGCCTGCCGGTAGTCGATGATGCGCTGCGAGAGCGAGGGGCCGATGCCCGAGAGCGTCTGCAGCTCCTCCGCGCTCGCCGTGTTCAGGTTCACCTTGCCCTTCGACGCGCCAGAAGACGACGCCTGCCCCGCCTCCGTTGCGGCGCCACCGGAAGTCGCGGAAGCCTCTTCGCGCGAGGGAACGTACACCTGCATGCCATCCTCGACTTTCTGAGCGAGATTGACACGTTGCCGGTCGGCTTCCGGGGTCATGCCACCTGCCGCGACAACCGCGTCGTTGACGCGCGCATCCGCAGAGACAAGGTAGAGGCCGGGAGACGCAACCGCCCCCTCCACATCCACGCCGACCTGCCGCACGTCGGAGTCCTGCTCGCCTGCCGCTTGCTCTTCGGCCTGTGTGGGCGCTTCAAAATCCTGGCTCGCAGACGTCTCCGTCGGAACGAACCGGACCAACGCAAGCACGACGAGCACGATGCAGGCGACGGCGATGCATGCCAGCACTGGCAGCGGGACACGGGCAAGGCCCGCACGCCTCGACAGCGACTTCAACTTTACGGATACGTTTTCCCAGTCCACGCGTGCACCAGCCTTTCACCCACATCGTGTGCAGTGATAAGGCTAGCCAGCGAATCCGAGCGCTCCACCGCTCGTTTGTAGAGCAAGGTCTGAGCAGTACCCAGAGCAAACCAAGAGCAATCCAAGAGCTATTCAAGAGCCGGATGCGAGCCAACCAAGATTTCCCCAGGCAGCGGTGCCGCTTGATGCAATTGGTACGGGAAGTGCAGAAACGCTCGCTACTGAAGCGTGTTGTCTTCCCGCTCGAACTGTGCCGCCATCTCGGATTCGGCGGCAGCACGGGCAAAGCGACGGCGCGCCTTGCGCTCCTGCTTGACGAGATGCTTCTCATGACGCGACTCGCGGGCGCGTGAAAAGCGCCCACGCCGTTTCTCACGATCTTCCTCTTGAGCGGCGGCGGCGCGTGCGCTCTCGCGCGATTCGCGTATCTCGTCGGCACTCAGGGGCTTCAGCTCAGGTGTCGCTCCCGTTGGAGCGGGTGCATTCACGGGCTCATTCGAACCCACTGGCTCAGCCACCTCGTCCCTGGGCTCGAACGCAGCGTCAGAAACGCCCTCGGTGCTTTCCTTCACGGGTGCGACGAACCGGTCTTCAAGCTCCTCGTCAATCAGATGCGCCGTGCTGACCCGCTGGTAGATGGTGTCGTGAATGGTCGCCACCACGTCTTCGATTTCCTCTTCGGTGGTAACGTCCTCGATGTCCTCGGGGTGTTTGACGACCGGAGCCACATCATCGGGAAACTCGTCGTAGGCGATCTGCTGACCGACGCCCTCGCTTTGGTACACGACGGAATCCCCATCTGCGGAAAGCGACCCCTCGCTCAGGTGCGTCATGGCAGTCAGGCCGAGAACCTGCTGCTCGAGGTCGTCGATACGCTCGAGCGACCGGCGCAGCGCGCGGCGCTTGCGCAAATACAGCACGACAAACAAAACAAGGAGCACGAGAAGGATGAATGCGACGGCAATCCAGGCGTTTTCGATGCCGAGTGCCGCAGTCGCAGGACCGAGTGCTTGTTGTATGGGGTCGTTTGGTATCTGCATAGTGTCCATAATAGCCCTTTGAGCGGGGCGGGAATCATTGGATTAAAAAAGTTTGAGAAAATGCTTGACTCAAATGGGGGTCTTCCGTAATATACCTACTCGCGTCACACAA
>JBJEHP010000092.1:0-3024 GCA_051876145.1 Coriobacteriales bacterium
GAATTGCATGCAGCAGGGGCTCTCAATGTTTTTATGTCCTGCTCATATCGTCTTTATCGCGCCTCTCGGCGCCCAGCCGCTAGTCGACCGCGACCTGGGCGGCCTTCGCGAGCCTGTCGAGCACGACCTTGCGGTCGAGCAGCTCGATGGACTCGAAGAGCGGCGGGCTCACCATGTTGCCCGTGACCGCGACGCGAATGGGCTGGAAGACGAAGCGCGGCTTCGCGTCGAGCTTCTCGAGCAGCCCGCGCAGGGCGGCCTCGATTGCCTCGACGGTCCACTCGCAGCCCTCGAGGACCTTGGCCGCCTCGAGGATAGCAGTCTTGGCCTTCTTGCCGTCTTTCTGGAGCACCTTCGCGACGCTCTTCTCGTCGAGCTCCACCTCTTCGTCGAGCAGGTACTTGATCATGGGAACAGCATCGGTCATGAGCTTGACGCGCTCGCGCACGAGCGGGTAGGAAGCCTTGACGATGGTGCTAACGCGCTCGTCGAGGGCGTAGCCGGCCTGCTCGAGATACGGACGAGCCGCCTCGAGGAACGCATCGGCACCCATGATCTGCACGTACTGGTTGTTCATCCACTCGAGCTTGTCGAAGTCGAGCGAGCTCGGGTTCTTGCTGAGGTGGTCGAGCGTGAACTTCTCGGCCATCTCGTCGCGCGAGAAGACGGTCGTCTCGCCGTCGGGCGCCCAGCCGAGCAGCGCAAGGTAGTTGAACAGCGCATCGGACAGGTAGCCGAGGTCGCGGTACTCCTCCACCGATGCCGCGCCGTGGCGCTTGGAGAGCTTCTTGCCGTCCGGCCCGCAGATCATGGGCAGATGCGCGAACGTCGGCGTCGGGTAGCCGAGCGCCTCGTAGACGAGCACCTGACGCGGGGTGTTGGAGAGGTGGTCGTCGCCGCGGATGATGTGGGTCATCTTCATGTTCACGTCATCGCACACGACGGCGAAGTTGTAAGTGGGGCTGCCGTCGGAGCGCACGAGGATCATGTCGTCCTGCAGCGAGGCGTCGAACTCGGAGTCTCCGTGGACGATGTCGTGGACGACGATGGTCCCGCGGTCCTCGGGGACCTTGAGGCGCCACACATGAGCCTCGCCGGCGTCGATGCGCGCCTGGGCGGCATCGTGGTCGAGGCAGCGGCACGGGTCGGGCTGACGCTCGGCGCCGTTTTGCACGGCCTCACGGCGGGCGGCGAGCTCTTCGGGCGTGCAGAAGCAGGGATAGGCGTTGCCGGACTCCTTTAGCTTCTCGAGCGCTTCCGTGTAGGTGTCGAAGCGCTGCGTCTGCAGGTACGGGCCGTACGGGCCGCCGACCTCCGGACCCTCGTCCCAGTCGAGGCCGAGCCAGCGCATGGCCCTGATGATGAGGTCGATGTTTTCCTGGGTGGAGCGCTCGGGGTCGGTGTCCTCGATGCGCAAGACGAACTTGCCGCCCATGGCGCGGGCGAACGCCCAGTTGTAGATGGCAGTGCGGGCACCGCCGATATGCAGCTTGCCCGTCGGCGACGGGGCAAAGCGAACACGAACTTCAGACACGGTTGGTCTCCTTAGTCAAAAGAAGGGGCCCGCCAGGCTCGATGCCTGCGGGCCCCTCCCAATTGCGGCAAAAAACGTCTCGCGATTAGTCGCCCAGCGCGATGCGCGCGAAGTCGACGACCTTGATCTCGTCGCCGAGCTCCTTGGCAACGGATGCGATGTAGGAGGAGACGGTCTGGTCGGGATCCTTGACGAAGTCCTGGTCGACAAGGCAGCTCTCCTTGTAGAACTTCTTCATGCGGCCCGTGGCGATCTTTTCCTGGATGTTCTCGGGCTTGCCGGACTCTGCGGCCTGAGCCTTGTAGATGCTCATCTCATGCTCGCGGACCTCTTCGGGGACGGACTCCTCGTCGAGCGCGACGGGGTTGGTCGCGGCGATCTGCATGGCGACGTCCTTGCCCATGGCGAGGAACTTCTCGTCAGAAGCGGTGGCCTCGTTGTTGAAGGAGAAGGAGACCAGGACGCCGATCTTGCCACCCATGTGGATGTAGGGGACGAGCGCGCCAGTGCCCTCGACTTCGAGGCGCTTGAAGTTGGAGACCTGCATGTTCTCGCCGATGACGTGGATAGCCTCGGTGAGCGCATCCTGGACCTTCTCGCCCTCGTACTCGGACTCGAGCAGGGCCGCCGGGTCGGCGGGGTCGTTCTCGATGACGGCCTTGGTGAAGGTGTCGACGTAGCCGCCGAACTTGTCGGTCAGGGCGACGAAGTCGGTCTCGCAGTTGACCTGGACGACAGCGCCCTTCTTGCCCTCGACGAGCGCGTTGACGCGGCCCTCGTTGGTGGCACGGCCGGCCTTCTTGGCGGCAGCAGCCAGACCGCGGGTGCGCAGGACGTCGACCGCGGCGTCGAAGTCGCCGTCGGCCTCGGTCAGGGCCTTCTTGCACTCCATCATGCCAGCGCCCGTGGCCTCACGGAGCTCTTTAACCATTGCAGCGGTGATAGCAGCCATTACTCTGCAGCCTCCTCGGTGGTCTCGGCGGCCTCGGTAGCCTCCTCAGCGGGAGCCTCGGCAGCCATTTCTTCTTCAGTGACCTCTGCGCCAGCACCGGCGACGAGAGCGTCGGCGGCAACGGAGCAGAGCAGGTTGACGGAACGGATGGCATCGTCGTTTGCGGGGATGCCGAAGTCGATCTCGTCCGGGTCGGCGTTGGTGTCGATCAGGCCGATGATCGGGATGTGCAGGCGATGGGCCTCGCGGACCGCGTTCTCCTCGTGCTTGGTATCGACGACGAACAGCGCGTCGGGAAGGTCATGCATGTCGCGGATGCCGCCCAGTGCCATCTGGAGCTTGTCGAGCTCCTTGTTCATGACGGCCTGCTCCTTCTTGGTGTACTTCTCGAAGGTGCCGTTTGCCTTCATGGCCTCGATCTCTTCCATGCGCTGGACGCGGGTGCGGATCGTGGCGAAGTTGGTGAGCATGCCGCCCATCCAACGGTAATTGACGTAGGGCATGCCAGCGCGCTCGGCGTTGGTCTTGACGGGCTCTT
>JBJEHP010000093.1:0-3011 GCA_051876145.1 Coriobacteriales bacterium
GACCGCCGTGGAGCGCGGAGAGAGCATGCTGACCTTCGAGGACCCGGAGGGGCTCGATTCCGCCAACCACTACTCGTCTGCCGCCGACATCAGCGTCATCGTGCGCTACGGCATGCACAACGACACGTTCCGCTCCATCGTCTCGCAGTCCGAGGTCACGCTCGACCTCGGCGACCAGCAGAAGACGTTCATGTCCACAAATGCCCTGCTCGGCGTCTGGGACGACTGCATCGGCATCAAGACGGGATTCACCAACCATGCGGGCGAGTGCCTCGCGGCTGCCGCCAACAAAGACGGGGTGGAGCTCTATGCCGTTGTCTTGGGATCGAGCGACGAGTCGCAGCGCTTCATCGACGCCTACAAGCTGCTCGACTGGGGGTATGCGCATTACCGCAACTACACGTTGGCAACCTCTGACCAGGTTCTCGTGGATGCCCCGATGAGCGGGTACCTCAACCGCACGGTCAAGGCGGGCGTTGCCGACGACGTCAACGCGATGGTGCTCGATTTCGACGGGGACATCTCGGTCGACGTGCGCCTCGTCGATATCAGCGACGGCGTCTCGGTTGGGCAGAAGGTCGGCACGATCACCTGGCGCCAAGGCGAGAAGGTCATCGCCTCGGCACCGCTCGTCGCGAAGGAGAACATCGGAGCTCCCATGCCCTGGACTTCCGTGTGGACGGCCACCGTGCGCCTCATCGGCTTGGCGACAGGCGACAAGTGCATCGCGGAAAGCGTCCTGTACGCCAAGACGACCGTGGTCGAGAAGGCGACGGGCTCGTATGGGCAGTCGATCGACAGCGCCCTCGAGAAGCAGATCAGGGCATACGTCGCCGCCTACAACGCGTCCGTTGCATAGATTTTGGGAGATGGTCTTTCGTGGATAGTGTCATCGAAGGCTCGTATGTCTGCGACCTGAGCGGGTGCGGCGTGTTCAGAATCTCAGGGTCAGGGGCAGCGCGCTTCATCTCGACGATGTTTTCCGGTGAGCTCGAGCCGTTTGCGTCTCTCGGAGGCTTTTCTCAGGGGCTGCTGCTCACGGGGCAGGGCGAGGCCATCGACCTCGTCGACGTGATGCGCACCGGCGATGACGAGTACCTCATGATGACGAGTTCCGACAACAGACAAGAGGCATTCGAATGGCTCTCTGCCCACTCGGAGCTCACCGACGATGATGGGCCGGTCTTCGGCGATGTCTCCCTCGAAGACGACAGCGAGAAGATGGCGGTGCTGCTCATGTACGGCTCGACTGTCTCGCGCAACTTCGAGAAGCTGACAGAGGCTGCAGGCGGCGCGCTTCCCGCACTCGTCCACGAATTCGACACTGCCTGCTACGGGGTCCCGGCAGCTCCCGCCTACCTGCTGTTCGCCCCGCGCGCCTTTGCCGCGCAGATGGGGGAGTTTCTGCTGCAGGACCCCAAGCTCAACGTCGAGTACCCCGAGGAGCTCGAGCGCCGTCTTGACGAGGCAGGGCAGTACTGCGCGGCGCTTCACGACGCTGCCTATGCAAACCCGCTCAAGTGTGGGCTGGGGGCGTATCTGCGGCCGAAAGGCGGCTTCGTGGGCGCGGGCGCGCTCGGAAGGTAGAGCCGGTTCGCGGGGGAGAAGGCACCCCGCGCAACGAGTTTCCTGAAATTATTACAAACCCCTCGTTCGCGTATCCGTATTGTCATATGCGGGTGCTACACTTGCGCAAAACGAAAACGGAAAGGTCGCGCTTTGGAAGAATCTAAATTTGCCTGCCCGGTCTGCAACGAGCCACTCCAGAAGGGGCAGACCGAATGCCCCCGCTGCGGCTTCAGGCTGATCGGCCGCACGGAAAAGTTCAATCCCGTCTCGCTCAACGTTACCGACGTTCCGGTTGAAAAGCCCCTGGGCGAGCCGGCCCTCGAGGTCGTGTCCGGTCCCTATGCCGGCGAGCATTTCGTCTTGGGCCAGGGTTCCTACTCGCTCGGCCGTGACCCGAAATGCGACGTGTTCCTGAGCAACATGACCGTGTCGCGTCACCACGCCACCATCACCATCGACGGCCCCAAGGCGAGCATCACCGATGCGGGCTCGTTGAACGGCACCTGGGTAAACGGGGAGGTCGTCGACCAGGCGGAGCTCGCGCCGGGCTCGCGCGTGCAAATCGGCACCTTCGACATGGTGTTTAAGTTCCTCGACGAGTAGCCGTTTGGCGTCTCTCATGTTCCAGGTTCGTAAAGCCGCGCGGCGTCTTGCCGCGGCAGTGCTTTCCTGCGCCGTGGCATGCGCGTGCATGCCGGTACAAGGCGCGTGGGCAACCCCCGCCGCAACAGACGATTCCGCAGCTCCCGCAGAGCAGATAACCTCATCGAAGCCGGCTCAGAGCACGGTCGCCTACATCGCGTCTCTCACCGCAAAGCTCGAGACTGCCTACGAGGACCTGCAGCAGATCAGCGCCCAACGCGAGCAGGCGGAGTCCGACCTCGCGCAGACCAAGGAGCGCGTCCAGCAGGCGCAGGAGGCCTACGACAAGGCGAGCGCGAACCTCGACACGACGCTCGTCGAGATCTACAAGAACGGTAACGTCGACTACGCAAGCGTCCTTTTGGGCTCTGCCAACTTCAGCGACTTCGCCTCGCGCCTGTATTTGCTCGAAAACATTGCCACCGACCGTCAGGGAGCGATCGCGCAGGTCAAGCGCACGCGCGCAGAGCTCGAGAAGCAGCAAGACGAGCAGCAGGGCAAGGTCGACAAGATCGCCAAGCTCGAAAAGCAGGCCCAGCAGCGTGCCGACACGATAACCTCGACGCTCAACACGCAGCTCGAGTTTCTCGGCAAGCTCGACCCGGATTCGCGCGCTGCGCTCAACGACTACGACACTTACAAGGCAACGCGCGACTGGCTCGCCAAATACGCCGGCTCGAAGAGCACGGACGGCTCGCATCCCGAGATCATCTCCCTTGCAAGCCGGTATCTGGGCGTGCCTTACGTGTGGGGCGGCGAGTCTCCCTCGGGCTTTGACTGCTCCGGTCTCACGATGTACT
>JBJEHP010000094.1:0-3009 GCA_051876145.1 Coriobacteriales bacterium
GCTTCCATACGGGCTTGCGGAGCAGCCCAAAATCAACGTCTACGGCATCACGCTCGTATCACTCGACGAAGCTTATCGCGAGGAAGCGGAGCCGGGAGCGGCACCCTACCTCGAACGCATTGCTGCTCTGAGAAAGTTACATGATGCGGGACATACGACCTGGGCGAGTATGGAGCCCTATCCTTCGCCTAACGTCGTCGACCAAGATCTCTTCAAGGTGCTCGAATCCGTATCGTTCGTCGACCGCATTATCTTTGGCCGCACGAATTACAACAAGATCGTCTCCTCATATCCCAACGTCAAGGAGTGGTATGCAGAGCGTGCGCACGAGGTAATGAGCTGGTGTGAGGAGCGCGGTATCGAGTGCTACATCAAGAAGGGGACGCTGCCGGAGGAGGAGCAGGTGCTTGAGAAAATACCTGTGCTTGCAGGAGCATAATAACCGGGCATATACTCGCAATTTTGGTTTGTGACGGCCTTCTAGCCTGATTTCAGTGTTAGAGGGCCGATTTGTTTGTGTCGGCTGCCATATGAAAGGTGGTTGACACGGTCGGTGATTCACATGGGGCAGAGACGCAGAAAGAGCCGCAAGCTCAGGAAGACCTCTGGCAGCAGCAGGCGACGCAAGACCAGCTGTAGGTGAGCGGCACCGACTGGGAGAAGGCAGTCGCAGAGCGCGACGAAAAGACCGCGGCGCTCGAGGGGCAGAGGCGGCCAAGAACGCTGGGGATAGCCGAGCGGCTGCGCAGCCAGATCGCGGAGCTCAAGACTCAGGGCGAGTCCGACCGAATCGACTTCAAGCTTCAGCTCTCGGGCGTGCGCAACGTGAAGGCCGCCGCCCTCTCCGCCGACGTGATGGACGTGGAGGAGAACGGCGTGCTCGAGTGCTTCGTCGAGGCTGGCGCGGAGCTGCAGAGCACCGCGCTTCTCCTCCACGAGTTCGCGCATGCGGGCGTAGACGTCTGTCCGCACGTCTGCCGGTAGCGTCGGGAAGTAGCGCCGGTAGCGGCTCTATGCCGCCATCTTCTCTGGGATGTATTGCTTCATTGGCGTGTGCCCCCTGGCTAGAGCTTCACGTGCAGGATGAACGCGCGGCCTGTGCGGTCGGTGACCGCCATGGCGATTCTGGTGTACAGGCCCGCCTTGCCCTTGAGGATGCGGCGCGCGGCCGTGTAGAACGGGCGCGCTTCGGCGAGCTCGCAGCCCGCCTCGCGCGCAAAGGCAGCCGGGTCGTCGATGGCGCAGTGCATGAGCGCGGAGGCGTTGCCCGTCTTCCTCACGTACTTGTTGGCGAACTCGAGCCCCTTGGTGTTGGTTGCATCGAAGACGAGCTCTGCGTCGGCGAACGCCTTCTTCGCGTCCGCTATGAAGCCCAGCACGCCGGCGTTGCGGAAGTACTGGAACACGCCCGAGACGACGATGAGCGTAGGAAGGGTGGCGTATACATACTTCCGCATCGACACGGCAAGCACGCCGGGGTACGTCACGGTGAGTTAACGGATGCGGAAAACATCAGGACACGACCGTCTGCCACTTCGTCGAAGAGCGCGTCGATGTCCTCGTAGACGCTCTGCAGCTCAGAGTCGATGGTGTCAAGGACAAACCTGTCTCGCAGGGCTGGCTTCGTCACAAGACCCCACTTGAGCTGCTGGTACGAGTACTTCGCAAAAGTGATCTACTGGGGGCAGTTGATGGCCATGGGGTTCTCCGTGAAGACCACCTTGCCTGCATTGATGGCGGCAGCGACGGAGTGGGTGGTGAATAGCATCGTCCCGAGCTTCGGCATCCTCTCGTGATTCGTGCTGATGGGGATCGCATCCAAGTGGGCAACGAGGGAGCGGGAAAAGTCCGTGATGATATTCAGGGAAGCCCCAATGCTTGTTCGTAGCGCGCGCCGTGAATGCGCTGTACACGTTCGCGCGATGGGCCGATCCGACGTATGCTGTGGCGGATGTGCACGACCGGCGTTCCCTGGTCGGCGTGACGCGCAAAATACTATCATGGCGCAACGGATATGCCACGTTAAGGCGCATATGTGGCGCGATGGCCGCATATGCGCCTGCCAATGCTTTGAACTGCGACGCTGCTGAGCAGATGGGAATAGGAGGGACCGTGGAGACACAGGCGAATGCGCAGGGGTCGCGCGATGCGCTCGTGCGAGGCGCTAGGGCAGCAGGCGCTCTGTCAAAAGGCGCCGGGGCAGGCAGGCGGACATCCGCGCATGCCCACGCTTTGACGGACTCGCCGTGCGGCGCGGAGGAGATAGGCGTCACCGCGCTCGGCGAGCTGCTCGTCGATTTCACCGATGCGGGCGAAACCTCCGACGGGAGGCGGCTGTTCGAACGCAACCCGGGTGGAGCTCCGGCGAATGTGGCTGTGGGAACTGCGCGGCTCGGCGTTCGCGCTGCCTTCGTCGGGAAGGTAGGCGCCGACGTCAACGGGCGGTTTCTGCGCGGCGTGCTCGAGCGCGAGGGCGTCGACTGCACCGGCCTTATCGCCGATGCGACCTGCGCCACGACGCTGTCGTTCGTGGAAGTGTCACCCGACGGCGAGCGCAGATTCTCGTTTGCGCGCAAGCCGGGGGCCGACACGCAGATTACGCCGTCGGAGGTTGCGGCACCGGCTGTTGCCGGCCTCATCGCGCGCAGTCGCGTGCTCCACGTGGGCACTCTGTCGCTCACCGACGAGCCCGCGCGCACGGCGACGCTTAAGGCGCTCGCGATCGCGCGAGACTCAGGATGCCTCGTCTCGTTTGATCCCAACTACCGTGCCGACCTGTGGGATGGCGATGGGGAGGCGCGTGCGCAGATCGCGTCGGTTCTGGAATTCGCGCAGCTCGTGAAGCTCTCGGATGCGGAATGCGCGCTTGCCTGCGGCACGTCCGACCCGAAGCGCGCGGCAGCCAAGCTCGTTTCGGCGGGGGTGCCGCTCGTTGCGGTGACGCTCGGCGCGCAGGGCGCGTACGTGCGCTGCGAAAAGGGAGGCTGCCTGGTCGAAGCCGTGCCGGGT
>JBJEHP010000095.1:0-3008 GCA_051876145.1 Coriobacteriales bacterium
GATCTTCTACGTCGCGTCGCACTGCTGCTGGGACTTCCCGTACGTTGCAAACGTCTCGCTCATCGCGGTCGTCGGCCAGACGCCGGAAGACCGCGCGCACCTCGCGTCTACGCGTGGCATGTGGTCCAACGCGTCGAAGATCCTGTTCGCCTACATCTTCCCGCCCGTCGCCATGCTCGGCGCGATGCTGCTCGGCAACCAGAACTCCGACCCTGCTGCCGCACCTGCTAACTACGCGTTTGCGGCATTCGTCTTTGGCTGCGTCTTCGCTGCTCTCTACAACGTCCACTTCGCCATGACGAAGGGCTACGAGAAGGAGTACTCGAAGGAAGAGCTCGCCAACTGGAAGTCCAGCAAGAAGGCCGACAAGACCAACAACAGCGCCGGCGACCTCGGCCGTTCCATCGCCCAGAACCCCAACGTCATCTTCCTTATGCTCGGCGACGTTGCCAAGTGGATCTTCAACTTCGTCGTCGGCGGCACGGCGGTGTACTACTTCACCTTCGTCGCGTTTAATCCCGGCATGCTCGCAACCTACATCTTCGCGAGCAACGTTGCCTGCGTCATCGGCGCCTACCTTGGTGGTCCTGTCGCCAAGGCGCTGAAGGGCTCCAAGAACGCGGTCATCACCGCCTTCATCGTCATGATCGCGATGCTGCTCATTGCACGGTTCATGTTCGCCCAGATGATGGTCGTCGTGGTCTGCATGTCCATCGCGCAGGCAGGCTACGGCCTCATCTACGCGGTCATCCCCGCGATGTACGGCGACTGCGTCGTGTACTCCGAGTGGAAGACCGGCAAGAACTCCGCCGGTTGGATTTCTGGCCTGCAGGTCCTGCCCTTGAAGATCGGCTTCTTCGCCCGTGGCGTCGTCATCCCCGCCATCCTGGGCGCGGCCGGCTTCGTCGCCGGCATGACCGCCGACCAGTCCACGCCCGCCCTGCAGGAAGGCATCGTCAACGGCTGGTTCGTGCTTCCCGCGATTCTGTGCGTCATCTCGATGCTGATCCTCCTGTTCGGGTATCGTATCAACAACGAAGTCTTGCTCAAGTGCGAAAACGAGATCGCCGAGCGCAAGAAGAACGAAAAGGACTCCGAATAGTCCTTGACCGTGGTGCGCAGTCCTCGTCCAGAGGGCTGTGCACCGTTTTCCTGTTTTTGCATGGTATCGTGTGATGGGTTGTCGTGTGATGAGTTGCGCAGCTGCCTGCGCGGCGGCGCATCGCGGAAAGTGAGGGGAGTGCAAATGGCAAGCATAGCTGGTGCGTTTTCAGAGGCGTACGCCAAGCGGCGCAAACGTTCCCCGCTCGAGATCGGGCTTTCGACGGGCGTGCTCATCGTGGCGATCGTCGTCTGCGTATTGCTGATCAAGCTCTTTCAGCCGGACCAGATACTCCTCTTCCTGTTTCCCGTCTTGATCATCGGAATCTTGGTCACGGTCCACACGGTCAAGAGCAATCCCAAGAACAAGGCCGACGCCAAAGACGAGCACGAGACGTGCATGCCCATTCTCGAGCGCTACAACGAGAAACGCAACATCAAGCATCTGATGAGCGACTATCACGAGTGGTGGGAAGGCGAGCACAGCAACTACACGCGCATGCACTTCGCCGAGAAGGTCATCATGATCTTGCAGGACAACAGAAAGTACGAGTCGGCGCTCAAGGTGCTCTACCAGGTGGCGGAGCTGCCGCTCAAGGGGCGCGACCACTATGACTTCGACAACTATCTGCAAAAGACCGAACCCGTCCTCAAAGAGGGGCTGGCAAAGCAGCGCAAGGCGCAGGGCAGACAGGTCGCCTAAGCCTGCAGCCTTGCGAGGGCACGCGGCGTGTGATGCGTGCGCCCGCGGCGCGAGCGCTAGTCGTTCTCGTATTTCGCCGCCTTCTTGATGAACGTGCCCAAGTCGATTTCGTCGAGCGTGTCGAGCAGCTCCTGCTGCGTGTTCATGACGATGGGCCCGTACCAGGCGATGGGCTCGCCGAGCCGCTCGGAGCACATGTAGAGGATTTCGATCGGGGTATCGCCGGCCTCGATGGTCACCGTGTCGCCTTCGCCCAGTTTGGCGGCGGTTTTGGCAGCGACCGACGTGCCGCTCACGATGGCGTTGCCTTCAAGCGTGAAGACCATGACGGATTTGTTGTCGCCCGGTACGTCCAGTTCGACCTTTCCGCGCGGCTCCAGGTGGATGTCGTAGAAATCGAGCGGCGAGTACTTGCCTTGGATTCCGGTGTGGCCCTTGTAGCTGCCCGCGACCAGGCGCAGCTTTCCTCTTTCGAGCGCGAATTCCTGAATCTCGTCGTTGAGGATGCCGTGGTAGAACGGGTCCGCGGTCATCTTGTAGCGCGCGGGGATGTTGAGCCACAGCTGCACGCCCAGCATGCGCTCGGCCGGCTGGGGCATCTCGGAATGGAACGCGCCCGATCCGGCGGTGAGCCACTGGGCCTCGCCGTCGTGGATGGCCGCCTTGGTGCCCAGGTGGTCCTCGTGGACGATCGTGCCCTTGGACAGGAACGTGACCGTCTCGATCCCGCGGTGCGGGTGCATGGGAAAGCCGGCCACGTAATCGGCGGGGTCGGTCGAGTCGAACGCATCGAGCATGAGGAAGGGGTCGTAGACGTCGGTCGTCTCGTTGCCGAGCACGCGCACGAGGCTGACTCCTGCACCGTCGACCGCGCGATATCCACGGACCTGGTCGTTCACTTTTCTGAGCATGTCTGTGCCTTTCTATTCTTCGTGTGTGGTGCGCATCTGTTTCCGATATGTGGCGAGCAATCGCACGAGTTCTTGTTTCTCGCCTTTCGTCCAAACGCTGAACTTTTCCCTAAATATCTGCTCGTTTTCGGGCGCGATCTGCTCGATGAGCGCGCGACCCTTGTCGGTGAGCGAGACGATGCTCCTGCGGTGGTCGGCCGGGTCTTGCGCGCGTTCGACGAGGCCCATCTTCTGGAGGTTGCCGATGACGACGGGAATCGTCCCGTTGCTGCTGAGGACGGCCTCCTTGATTT